>VGAV01000263.1 GCA_016870695.1 Actinomycetota bacterium
AGCTTCCGGCAGCACAATCACTGGATCACCACGCTCCTGGAGGACACCGGGCGCTTCAAGGTCCGGGTCGTCGAAGACCCCCGGGGACTCCCCGCGGCGGTCATCGACAAGTACGACGTGCTCATCGTCATCTTCGAGGGACGCGACGGCTACCACGACACGGCCGTCGGATTCGGGGAGGAGACGGATGCCGCGATCCTCCGCTTCGTGCACGACGAGGGCAAGGGCATCGTCTGGTTCCACGGCTCTGCCGCGCAGGAGGACCGCTGGGGCTACCCCGAGGAGTACAACGTCATGCGCGGCGCCAAGCTCAGCGCCTGGGAGACCGGACTGCGGCCGCGCCCGTGGGGGGAGGCGCTGCTGCGGACGGCCGAGCCGCGGCATCCCATCACCGAGGGCATCAACGCGACCTGGACCGTCACGGGAGACGACATCCTCGTCGGCGTGCAGATGTACGACGGCGCGCAGGTGCTGCTGACGACCTTCGACGACCTCGAAGCCTACGAGAAAGCGCCGGTCTGGCCCATGTCGCACTACCCGGTCGACATCCCGGAAGGAGGGATCGCCGAGCTGCCCGGTATCAACACCGACCAGCCGCTCGCGTGGATCAACGAGTACGGTGCGGGGCGCTCGTTCACCATCACGATCGGCCACGACATCGACACGTTCCGCCGCATCGAGTTCATCCGCATGTTCCCGCGGGGGGTCGAGTGGGCGGCGACCGGCGAGGTCACGCTCACCGGGCCGGACCGCCGCGGCGACCGGCGCATCAACCCGTGGCCGTACTACAACGGCGAGGGGTGAGCGCGGACCGGCGGCGCTGAGGCGCCGCCGCTCTGAGGACAGGCGCCGGGGCGAGGACAGGTGGATCCTGGGGAGATCCGCCTGTCCTCGCCCCACCGCCTGCCCCGGCGACCCGAGCGCGAGTTCAGCCGGCGGCGGGGGTGCCGTGCACGGCGGCGACCGTGGGGCGGCCCTCGGCGAACCACCGGGGCAGCGAGACCTCGAACAGCTGCTCGAGCGCGAGGTCGACGCCCCCGCGGACGGGTTCGCTCCGGTCGTTCTCAGAGGTCTTGATCAGGAGGTCGCGGGTCGCGAGGGGCAGGGAGAGCTCGTAGACGCGGTGGCGGACCTCAGCGAGGAACAGCTCGCCGGTGGAGGCGACGGCGCCGCCGATGACGATGATCCCGGGGTTGAACATATTCACCAGGGCCGCGATCGCCTCGCCGACCTGACGCGCGCTGGACTGAATGAGCGAGATGGCGAGCGGGTCGCCCCGCTCGGCGGAGATCGCGATGTCCTCGGGGGTGAGCTCGGAGCCGGATGCCGCGATGTCGGCCAGCATGCCGGTCGCTCCGTCCGCGACCCGGGCGCGGGCGTCGCGCACGAGCGCCCATCCGCCGGCGACGGCCTCCAGACAGCCCGTCTTCCCGCACCGGCAGACGTGCTCGACGCCCGGGACGCGGACGTGACCCATGTCGCCGGCGGCGCCGTTGGCGCCGCGGTGCAGACGGCCGCGGGAGACGAGCCCGGCGCCGATGCCCGTGCCGACCTTGCAGTAGATGAGGTCGACACCGTCTTCCCGGCGGCGCGCACGCTCGCCGGCGGCGAGGAGGTTCACGTCGTTGTCGACCCAGACCGGGGCGTCGTAGCGCTCCTCGAACGCACGGCGGACGTCGAAACCGTTCCAGCCCGGCATGATCGGCGGCGCGACGGGGCGGCCGGTCTCGAAGTCGACCGGGCCGGGGAGCCCGACCACCATCGCCCACACCGGGGTCCCATCCCCCGCGGCCAAGAGGTCGTCGACCATCGTCGTGGCGCGGCGCAGCGTCTTCTCGGGGCCCTCGGAGATGTCCCAGGCGCGGTGCGCCTCGTCGAGGATCTCGCCGTCGAGATCGGTGATGCCGACGTGGATGTGAAGACCGCCGAGCGCGCAGACGACGATCCGTCCCCGCTCCGCGCGGAATCGCAGGGTTCGGGGGGCGCGGCCGCCCGAGGACGGGGCGTACTCCGCATCCTCCAGGAAGCCCATGTCGACCGCTCGATCGATCCGCTGCGCGACGACGCCGCGACCGAGGCCGGTGACGCGTCCGATCTCGGGCCGGGTGACCGCCTCACCTGATCGGACCATGTTCACGATGCGCAGCAGGCTGGTGACCTCGTCGGTCTGAGCACCGAAACGGAGGGTGGACACGTTGGCCATGCTCGATCTTCACATAAGCGGCCCTCGGCGACGGCGATCCGACGTCCCGAATAGTCCGAAAACGATGGTCTTATGCTTCAATGACGCTGAAGTGGCCACGACGGTCGCGACACGGATAACCGTTGCCGATGTGCGGCATCGACAGGATCGGCTTCCCTGATACCGACTTCGGTCGGATAGTGGAAGAAGAGTCGGAACGACCCGATTCACCGAAAGGATCGAAGATGATCAAGCTTCTCTCTCATCTGTCGTTCGTCGCGATCACGACCCCGGATGTCGAGGCGTCGGTGGACTTCTACGTCGACCAGGTCGGTCTCACCGAGGTCGCGCGCGAGGACGGCCGCGTGTACCTGCGCTGCTGGGGGGACTACTACGCCTACTCCGTCGTGGTCGTGAAGGGCGACGAGCCCGGCCTCGAGACGATGGCCTGGCGGACGTCCTCGGCCGAGGCGCTCGAGGAGGCGGCGAAGCGCGTCCAGGCCGCCGGCATCGACGGCGAGTGGATCGTGGGCCGCGGCATCGGCCGGGCGTTCCGCTTCACGGGTCCGCAGGGACACGACATGACCCTGCACTGGGACGTCGAGCGTCACCGCGCCGAACCGCGCACCGCCTCGATCTACCCCGACCGGCCCGAGAAGCGCAGCCCCGTCGCCGGCGCCCCGCGCCAGCTCGACCACGTCACGATCGCCGCGCGCGACGTCGACGCGTTCGTGCAGTGGTACGTCGACACCCTCGGCTTCCGCTTCATGGCCCGCACCGTGCTGGACGAGGCGCCGGTGTCGGTGTTCTCCGTGCTGACCACCAACGAGAAGTCGCACGACCTCGGCGTCGTGCTCGACGGCTCGAGCCGGGACGGCCGCATCAACCACTACGCCTTCTGGGTCGACACCCGCGAGGAGCTGCTCATCGCCGCCGACACCCTGATGGAGAACGGCATCCCGATCGAGTACGGTCCGAACATCCACGGCATCGGCGAGCAGACGTTCCTCTACTACCGCGAGCCCTCGAGCCTGCGCATCGAGCTCAACACCGGCGGGTACCGCAACTACGTGCCCGACTGGGAGGCCAACACGTGGAAGCCGTCGCAGGGGTCGAACAACTTCTACCGCAACGGCCGCATGCCGATGTCGATGACCGAGTCCTTCCCGCCCGCCGACGGCCCCAGCGCCACCGAGGAGGGCGTACCCGACGAGATCAAGGACGCCCTGCTCAACCCCTACGCCGTCGAGGGCCGGGGCTGACGATGACGACCGCCCCCTACGCTCTCGCCCGTTTCCGGGACGGGGATGCCGTGCGCGTCGGCCTCGTGGCCGGCGACCGCATCCGCCCGCTCGACGCCGACGAGCTCGGGGGCGGTCTGAACGCCTTCCTCGCCGACCCCGACTGGGAACGCCTCGCCGCCCTCGCCTCCGGGCGGGAGGAGGCCCCGGGGCAGTGGCATCCCCTTTCCGACGTCACGCTCACCGCTCCCGTCGAGCCGCGGCAGGTCCTGCAGACCGGCGCCAACTACCGGCAGCACGTGATCGAGCTCGTGGCCGCGGGCCTGACGCAGAACACCGACCGCACGCCGGAGGAGGCGCGCGCGTTCGCCGCCGACATGATGGACGAGCGCGCCCGCAGCGGCGAGCCGTACTTCTTCATCGGACTCACCGCGTGCGTGGTCGGCGACGACGTTCCGCTCGTGCTCCCGGCGTACAGCGAGGTGCATGACTGGGAGCTGGAGCTCGCCGTCGTCATCGGGCGCGAGGCGTTCCGCGTCTCGCGGGAGGACGCCCTCGACCACGTCGCGGGCTACACGATCGTCAACGACATCACCACGCGCGACCTCGTGTTCCGGAAGGACATGAAGGAGATCGGCACCGACTGGTACCGGGCGAAGAACGCGCCCGGGTTCCTGCCGACCGGTCCCCTGCTCGTGCCGGCGGACTTCGTCGACCCGTCCGACACCGCGGTGCGCCTCGAACTGAACGGGCAGGTGATGCAGGATGCCAACACCTCCGACCTCCTGTTCGACATCCCGGCTCTGGTGGCGGCGGCATCCCAGACCCATCCGCTCCTCCCCGGCGACCTGCTGCTCACGGGCAGCCCCGCCGGCAACGGGCAGCACTGGAAGAGGTTCCTGCGCGACGGCGACGT
>VGAV01000264.1 GCA_016870695.1 Actinomycetota bacterium
CGACGGTCATCGCGCCTCCCCCTCCGCGGATGCCAGGTCGGCGGCATCCACTCTCCGCGCATCGACCCAGCGGGCCCTGGCGTACCGCCGGAACCACGACACCTGACGGCGCGCGTACCGCCGGGTGAGCGCCTGCGTCTCGGCGACGGCCGCGTCGCGCGTGAGGTCGCCGCGCAGCTGACCGAGGGCCTGCGCGTACCCTATCGCCCGGCTGGCCGTCACGCCCCGCTCGAGCCCCTGGGCGCGCAGCTGCGCGACCTCCTCGAGGAGGCCGTCCGCCCACATCCGCTCGACCCTCGCGTCGAGCAGCGGGACGAGCTCCTCGCGGTCGATCGCGGTCGCCACGATGGTCGTCTCGGGATGCCAGAGCGACGGCGCCTCGGGAAGAGCACCGCCGTGCGTCTCGCCGCCCTGCGCCAGGACCTCGAGCGCGCGGACGACGCGGCGGCCGTTGCGGGGGTCGATGCGTTCCGCGGCGGCCGGGTCGGCCGCACGGAGCCGTGCGAAGAGAAGGCCCGCGCCGTGCTGCTCGAGCTCGGCCTCGAGCTCGGCGCGCAGCCTCTCGTCGCGAGGCGGGAAACGGAAGTCCCACAGCACGCTGGACACGTACAGTCCCGAGCCGCCGACGAGGATCGCGTCGGCGCCGCGGCTGTGGATCCCGGCGATCGTCGAGCGCGCCTCGTCTTGGTACCAGGCGACGGCGGCCTCGTCGGTCACGTCGAGCGCGTCGAAGAGGTGGTGCGGGATGCCGCGCCGTCCGGCATCCGGGATCTTCGCGGTCCCGATGTCCATTCCGCGGTAGAGCTGCATCGCGTCGGCGTTCACGACCTCGGCCGCGCGGCCCCGCTCCGCCAGCGCCTCGGCCAGGTCGAGGGAGAGACCGGTCTTGCCGGTCCCCGTGGCACCGACGACGGCCCAGAGGCGCGAGGCGCTGGTCCGTTCCGTGGCCGCGGCCGCGACCACCGTCAGACGCCGACGCGCAGCGTGGGCAGGCCGAGGGAGACCGCGCGCGGCGCCCCCGTCTCTCCCGCCGGTGCCGGGACACCGCAGGACTCCGCCTGCGAGCGGTCCCAGGCGTCACCTGCGCGCGTCCGACGGATGCGCAGCGGCGCACCGTCCGGCGCGTCGGCGAGGAGGTGGAAGGGAGCGGCGTGCGTGACCGTGACCGACACGACGTCGCCGGGACGCGGCAGGGGCGAGCCCGCCGGGACCTCGAAGTGCACGAGACGGTTGTCCTCCGCGCGCCCGGTCAGCCGGTGCGTCTCGGCATCCTTCTTGCCCTCGCCTGTGGAGACGAGCACCTCGAGGGACCGGCCCAGCTGTCTCTGGTTCTCCTCGGCCGAGATGCGGTCCTGCAGGGCCACCAGACGCTCGAAGCGCTCTTGGACCACGGCCTTCGGCACCTGGCCGGGCATGGTGGCCGCCGGGGTGCCCTCGCGGATGGAGTACTGGAACGTGAACGCGCTCGAGAACCGGGACGCCTCGACGACCCGCAGCGTCTCCGCGAAGTCGGCGTCGGTCTCGCCCGGGAACCCGACGATGATGTCGGTCGTGATGGCGGCGTGCGGGATGCGCTCGCGCACCCGGTCCAGGATGCCGAGGAACCGGTCGCTGCGGTACGACCGTCGCATGGCCTTGAGGATGCGGTCGGACCCCGACTGCAGCGGCATGTGCAGCTGCGGCATCACCGCGGGGGTCTCGGCCATGGCGGCGATGACGTCGTCGGTGAAGGCCGCGGGGTGCGGGCTCGTGAAGCGGATGCGCTCCAGACCCGGGATCTCCCCCGCCGCGCGGAGCAGCTTGCCGAAGGCGAGGCGGTCGCCGAACTCCACGCCGTAGGAGTTGACGTTCTGCCCGAGCAGGGTGACCTCGATCGCCCCGTCCTCGACGAGGAGGCGGATCTCGTTCAGGATGTCGCCCGGCCGCCGGTCCTTCTCCTTGCCACGGAGGCTCGGCACGATGCAGAAGGTGCAGGTGTTGTTGCAGCCGACCGAGATCGACACCCACCCGCTGTGGACGGAGTCGCGCTTCGTCGGCAGCGTGGAGGGGAAGACCTCGAGCGACTCCAGAATCTCCAGCTCGGCCTCGCCGTTGTGCCGCGCCCGCTCCAGCATGCCGGGCAGCGAGCCCATGTTGTGGGTGCCGAACACGACGTCGACCCAGGGCGCCTTCTGCTGGACGGCGTCCTTGTCCATCTGGGCGAGGCAGCCGCCGACGGCGATCTGCATGCCCTCGTGCTTGTCCTTGCGGGACTTCAGGTGACCCAGCGTCCCGTACAGCTTGCCGGCGGCGTTGTCGCGCACCGCGCAGGTGTTGATGACCACGACGTCGGCCTCGACGCCGGCGTCGGCGCGGACATACCCGGCGCTCTCGAGCGAGCCGGAGAGGCGCTCCGAGTCGTGGACGTTCATCTGGCAGCCGAACGTACGCACCTCGTAGGTGCGCGATCGACCGTCGGCGGCCTGCGCGGCGAGGGACGGCGCGATCAGCGTCGGCGTGGAAAGAGGGGTCGTCATGATGCGTGCCATTCTAAGCGCCGCCGTCCACGACGACCCCGGCGGAGTCCGCCGCTGTGGACGGGATGCCGTGCCGCGCGGGTGTCGCGAACAGGTTGATTCCGTGCGCGCGTCGGCCGGACGCGACCTGACGCCGCCGCTTATCCTGACGAAGCGCATCCCCCCATGCGCATCGTTCGCGTGCCCGCGAGCATCGACGAAGGGACCCTGTGAGAGACGAGCGCGCCTGGACCTGGTCCGATCCGCTCGTCGGCGATGACCGGGACGCGGCGGCCTCGGCGGCCCGACTCCTCTCCGGCACCTCCCTCGTCCTGGCCGGGCCGCGCGGCAGCGGTCGCAGCCACCTCGTCCGGGCGATCATGACCGAGCTGCGCTCCCGCGGGGTGTCCCCCGCCGTGGTCCGCCCGTCCGCGATCCTGGGCGACGTCCCCCTCGCCGCCCTCGACTCGTCCGGCGATCCGCGCATCACGGCGCTCCGCGCCGGCGAAGCCGCACCCGAACCGGCGCCCATCGTCGTCGTGGACGACGCCCAGCTCCTCGACCACGCCTCGGCGACCGCGCTCGCACGAGCCGTCAGCGGCGGCAGGGCGGTCCTGCTCCTGTCGATCATGGTCCCCCGGGCCCGGGCCCGGCACGCACCCGCCGGCGACACGGGCGTGGGCCGCGTCATGATGCGGCTGTGGCTGGACGGCTTCGCCGACCGCGACGACCTGCGCGAGATGACCACCGAGGACGCCGAGCGGCTGCTCTCCCTCTTCCCGGGTTCGGCCACGCTCGACGCCGCGACCACCGCCGGCCTGGTCTGGCGGGCGGACGGCTCGCGACGTCTGCTGCGCGAGCTCGTCGCGGAGGCCGTGCAAGCCGCCTCCGCCGGTCGGGACCCTCTGCTTGCGGTTCGCGAGCCCCCCGCGCACAGCAGGCTCGCCGGTGCTGTGGAGCTGCACGTCTCCGATCTCTCCGACGACTCCCGCAAGACCCTCGCCTTCCTCTGCCGCGTTCCCCACATCTCGATGGTGGACGCCACCCGCTTCCTGCCCCAGGACGTCCTGGAATCCCTCCTGGCGTCCGGTCTGCTGTACGCCGACGACAGTCCCGCCCGGCGTCTCACGGCCAACGAGATGCTCGCCAGAGAATCCGCCCGACAGCTGGGCGCGGAAGGCGTGGACGCCCTCGTGGAGCGGGCCGGCGCGCGGATGCTGCGGGAGAGCGAAGAGTGGTGGAGCACGCCCATCTCCGTCGCCCTGGCCGACCGGTGGCACCGGGGCGAGTCGACCTCTGCCGAGATGGACGAGATCCCGGCCGCGGTGCGCGCGCGCGTCGCCCTCGACGCCGCCCGGGCCGCCAACGACGCGGGGGACGTGGCACGCGCCCTCGCGCACGTCGCTCGCGGGCAGCGGGCGGCGGACACCCCTGACCTCCGCGTCGAGCGTCTGTTCGCCACCGCCGTCCTCCACCCGCGCGACGGCGACGCCTTCGCGGACGTCGACGAGCAGACCCTCGACCCCGTGACGCGGCGGCGCCTGCACCGGCTCCGTGCCGTGCTGGCCGACCGCGGCTTCTCCGCGCCGCTGCTGTCGGCGTCGGACGCGGGCACGGATGCCGAGGTGGAGGATGTGCTCGCCCGGGCCGCGCGGCACGGCGAGCAGATGGACTGGATCTCCGCCGCCGCGGACGCGACCCTCGCCACCCGGCTGGAGGCCGCACCGGCCACCCGGCTGCGCGCCCTCGCGGCCGCAGGCATGGCGGAGACGTTCCTCGGGCGGTGGACGGTCGCGCAGTCCCACTTCCGCAATGTGGAACGCCTGCTGGACGCCCGG
>VGAV01000265.1 GCA_016870695.1 Actinomycetota bacterium
GCCGCCGCCGCGGTCTGGCGCCTCGACACCGGCACCGAGCCGGTCGTGGCTCGGTCGCTGGTCCTCGCGTGCGGTCGACTGTCGGAGCCGTTCGTCCCCGCGATCGACGGTCTCGAGTCCTTCCCGGGACCGCTCTTCCACTCCGCGCGATGGGACCACGACGTCGACCTCTCCGGCCGGCGGGTGGCCGTCGTGGGGACCGGCGCGAGCGCCGTCCAGCTCGTCCCGGAGCTGGCGCGTCGCGCCGCGCACGTCACGCTGTTCCAGCGCACGCCCGCCTGGATCGTCCCCCGCGGCGGGCACGACATCGCTCCCGCCGAGCGCGAGCGCCTCGTCTCGCAGCCGGGGGCGCTGGCACGCCTGCGCGCGGACCTGTACGCCGAGGGCGAGGCGCGGTTCGCCTCCCGGTCGGGGGACGCCGTGGCATCCGGAGCCGCCCGTTCCGCCGCGCTCGCGCACCTGCACGCCCAGGTCGCCGACCCGGCGCTCCGCGACGCCCTCACCCCCGACTACGCCTTCGGGTGCAAGCGGGTGCTCCTCTCCGACGCGTTCTACCCGGCCGTCGCCTCGGACGCCGTCACCCTGGAGTCCTCCGCGCTGGCCGCCGTCGACGGCTCGACCCTGACCGCCGGCAGCGGGCGACGCCACGAGGCGGACGTGCTCGTCCTGGCGACCGGGTTCGCGTCGACGCAGCAGCCCTACGCCGACCTCGTCCACGGGGAGCGCGGCACGCTGACGGATCACTGGAGCGAGGGCATGACCTCGTTCGGTTCCACGGTGGTGTCGGGCTTCCCGAACCTGTTCGTGCTGAACGGGCCCAACGCCAGCCTCGGCCACAACTCGGCGGTGCTCATGATCGAGGAGCAGGCGGCCTACGTCGTCCGCGCCCTCGCCGAGCGCGACCGCCGCGACGACGCGACGCTGCGGGTCCGCCCCGCGGCGGAGGCGGCCTACACGGACGAGATCGCCGCGGCCGCCGCGTCGACGCCGTGGATGACCGGCGGCTGCCGGAACTGGTACGTCGACGACCGGTCCGGGCGGCTGACGCTGCTGTGGCCGGGGACCGTCCAGGCGTTCCACGAGAGACTGACCGGCACCGACGGGTCGGAGTTCGAGCCCGCGCACACCCCCGTGCGCGGGTGCGGGATAGGAGGAGAGCGATGAGCGTTCCACTGCGTTTCGGATACAAGGCCTCGAGCGAGCAGTTCGGCCCGAACGAGCTGCTCGGATTCGGTGTGCTCGCGGAGGAGATGGGGTTCGACTCGGTCTTCCTCTCGGACCACCTGCAGCCCTGGATGCACGACGGCGGGCACGCGCCCAACGCCCTGCCCTGGCTGGGGGCCCTCGGCGCCCGCACCGAGCGGGTCATCATCGGCACGTCGGTGCTGACCCCGACGTTCCGCTACCACCCGGGCGTCATCGCGCAGGTGTTCGCGACCCTCGGCGTGATGTACCCGGGTCGCGTCGTCCTGGGTGTCGGCACCGGCGAGGCGCTCAACGAAGTCACCCTCGGCCTCGACTGGCCCGAGCCGCCGGAGCGCTTCCAACGCCTCAAAGAAGCCATCACCCTCATCGACAAGCTGTGGGAGGGCGAACGGGTCACGTTCGACGGCACCTACTACTCGGTGAAGGACGCCACCATCTACGACCGCCCGGAGCAGAAGGTGCCCATCTACATCGGCGCCTCCGGTCCGGCGGCCACGCGCCTGGCCGGCCGCATCGCCGAGGGCTACATCACCACGAGCGGCAAGGACCCCGAGCTCTACACCGAGAAGCTCCTGCCCGCGCTCGACGACGGGCTGTCGAAGGCCGGTCGCACGCGCGACGACGTGGACACCCTCATGGAGGTGAAGGTGTCGTACCACCCCGACCACGACACCGCCCTCGAGAAGACCCGCTTCTGGGCGCCGCTCGCCCTCACCGCCGAAGAGAAGATGAGCGTCCACGACCCCATCGAGATGCAGCGCCTGGCCGCCGAGCTGCCGATCGAGCGGGCGGCATCCCGGTTCATCGTGTCGACGGATCCGGACGAGCACGTCGAGCGCATCGCCCGGTACGTCGACCTGGGGTTCCGGCACCTCGTCTTCCACGACCCGGGCCACGACCAGGAGGAGTTCCTCCGCACGTACGGCGAGGAGATCCTGCCCCGCCTGCGTGCGCGCTTCTCCTGACCGGCGGGCGGCGGGCGGGATCCGGGATGCCACTGGCACGTTCCCGGGTGCGCCCGCTACCCCCCACCGGGAATGTCGCCGGATGAGCGGACAATGGACGCGATGACCACTCTCGACTCCCCCGGCTGGACGATCATCGTGCCGGTCAAACCCGCCGCCGTGGGCAAATCACGGCTGATCGACGTCCCCGTCGACCGCGAGACGCTGGCGCGCGCCATCGCGCTCGACACCGTCGCCGCCGCGGCCGCCGCGACGGAGGTCGGCCGGGTCCTCGTCGTCACCGACGACGCGGGCGTGCGGGCCGAGGCGTCCCGGTTCCCCGGCGTCGAGGTCGTGGCCGAGGGTGACAGCCGCGGGCTCGACGCCGCGATCGCCCGGGGTGCCGATGCCGCCGGTCAAGGGGCGCCGCGCGCGGCACTGCTCGGCGACCTGCCCGCGCTGCGGCCGGGCGATCTGGATGCCGCGCTCCGGCTCGCGGGCGGCGTGGAGCGCGGACTGGTCCCGGATGCCGAGGCCACCGGATCCACCCTCGTCACCGCCCGTGCGGGGGCGGTGTGGGTGTCCGCGTTCGGCGTCGATTCCGCCGCCCGGCACCGCCTCCTCGGCTGCACCGACCTGGCCGTCCCGCGCGACTCGTCGCTGCGCCGCGATGTCGACACCGCGGGTCAGCTGGCCGCGGCCGTCGCGCTCGGCGTCGGACCGCGCACGTCGGCGGTCCTCGCCGCCGCCGCCGCCTGACCCGCGCTGCCCGGGGCCCCCGCCCCACTGCCGCCGCGCGCTGCCGCGCCGCTGTCTCGTCTTGCCGTGACTTGGCGCAAATGTACGCCGCACCACCGCCGCGGCGTACATCTGCGACAGGTCAGCGCCAGGGGAACCGCCCGCCGCCTGCCGCCGCCGCCCGGATGCCGTGACTTGGCGCGAATGTACGCGAAACCGCCGCCGCGGCGTACATCTGCGACAAGTCAGCGCCAGGGCGTCGGTCAGGCGCGGAGCGCGGCCGCGGCAATGGCCGCAGAGGCATCCACGTCGGTCATCCACAGGGGCGCGACGACCGCACGGATCCCCGCCGCCGTGACCTCGGGCGCCGCGTCGGCGTCCTCCTCGGCGAGCAGCCACGCGTCGAGGATCCCGCCGTCGGAGCGCCCGCCGTAATGCCGGGCGACCGCCGAAGCGCTGGTCTCGACACCGATGGCGGTCAGGCAGACGTCGGCCATCCCGCGCACCACACGGCCGCCGATGATGGGCGAGACGCCGACGACGGTCGCCGCCGTGCGCTGCAGGGCCTCCCGGATGCCGCGGACTCCGAGGATCGGACCGATCGACACGACCGGGTTGGACGGCGCGACGAGGACGACGTCGGCCTCGGCGATCGCGTCGACGACGCCCGGCGCGGGAACGGCCCCCGCGATACCCGGGTTCTCGAACGCGCGGGGGACGAGCGCGGCGCGGTGACGCGTCCACCACTCCTGGAAGTGCAGGCGCCCGCCGTCCTCGAGCAGGACGTGGGTGTCGACCTCGCTGTCCGTCATCGGCAGGAGACGCGCGCCGAGCGGCCAGCGCTCCGCCATCCGGGCGAGCACCTGCGTGGGCGTCGCACCGTCGCGGAGCCACCCGGTGCGCGCGAGGTGCGTGCCGAGGTCGAGGTCGCCGAGGGTGAACCACGGCCAGCCGCCGCCCCAGGCCTGGAGCTCCTCGTTGACGCGCTCGGTGTCACCGGCGCGACCCCAGCCGCGGACGGTGTCGTTCACGCCCGCCAGCGCGTAGGTGATCGAGTCCACGTCGGGCTGCAGACGGACCCCCGCGAGCCATAGGTCGTCGCCCGTGTTGACCACGACGGTCGCCTCCGGCGCGCCCACCTTCCGCAGCGCGGCGCGCACGCCGAGAGTGAACTTGGAGCCTCCGACCCCTCCGGCGAGGACGACGACACGGGGCTGGGCGAGCGGCATCCCTCCATCCTTTCACCCTGCGAGCGGGCGGATGGATGCCGCCCCCTTCGGGATTCGCCCCCTCCGCTCCCCCGTCGCGCCCGCCCCTCTCCTGAGCCCCGCACCGCCGCGACCCTCCGAACTCCTGAACTCTGTCCGCCGCGCCTCCCGAGCGGGACGGAGCAACGGCAGAACGGCCGGGCACACGGGGCGGCC
>VGAV01000266.1 GCA_016870695.1 Actinomycetota bacterium
GCGCCCCTCTCCATCTAGGTGCATCCGTCCAAGGAGCAGGCGGCCGAGGGGTTCGCCCGCGAGGAGGCCGCCGGCGTCCCGCGCGACGCCGGCTCGCGCAACTACAAGGACGACAACCACAAGCCTGAGGTCATCGTCGCGCTCAGCGAGACGTTCACGGCGCTCGCCGGTCTACGCGACCTCGCGGCCACCCGGCGGCTCGTGGACGCGCTCGGCGGGGGAGCGGGTGTCGACGCGCTGCGCGAGCGGCTGAGCGCCGACGACGACGCCGCGTCCCTCCGCGCCGCGATCGGGTGGCTGCTGGGCGAGGCGGCGCGCGAGGAGATCGAGCAGATCGTCTCCGCCGCGGCATCCGCGACCTCCGACGAGTTCGCCGCGGAGCTCGCCCTGACGCGCGCGCTGTCCTCGGCCTATCCCGCCGATCCCGGAATCGTCGTCGCGCTGCTGATGAACCTCGTCGAGCTGCGTCGCGGGGAGGCCGTCTTCGTCCCCGCGGGCGTGCTGCACGCCTACGTCGCCGGTCTCGGCGTCGAGATCATGGCGGCGAGCGACAACGTGCTGCGCGGTGGGCTGACGCCCAAGCACATCGACGTCCCGGAGCTGCTCGCGCTCGTCGACTTCCGCCCGGCGCCGGCGCCGCTGCTCACCCCGTCCCCGGCGGGCGCGGGAGCCGAGGTGTTCGACCCGCGTATCGCGGACTTCGCGCTGGGCCACCTCACCGCGGGCGCGTCCACCGCTCGCCTGGACCTGCGGGGTGTCTCCCTCGTGCTCGGCGTGGCCGGCGAGGCGCACGTCACCGGCGCGTCCGGCGCCGTGCTGACGCTCAAGCCCGGTCAGGCCGCGCTCGTCACGGCCGACGAGAGCCCGATCGCGGTGCGCGGCGACGGCGAGGTCTTCGTCGCCATGCCGGGAGCGTGATCGCATCGCGACACGCCCGCGGCGCGTCGTGAAGGTTCAAGCCGCCATTGAGCCTTTAGTATCCGCGACTTGACCGGAGCGAATGACACCGGTGTAATTATGAGTACGCGAAATCGCGTCATGGGGGCTCGAGCGAGGCGGAGGACGAGATGGCGACGTCACAGTATCGATCCGGCGTCCCGGACAACTGGTTCGTCGACCCGGTCGACCTCGGTGTCCCGGGCGTACGGCGTGACACCGAAGCCGGCGACGACAACGCTCTCGCCTGGCAGACCGACGCCCTCTGCGCGCAGACGGACCCCGAGGCGTTCTTCCCCGAGAAGGGCGGCTCCACCCGCGACGCGAAGCGCATCTGCACCTCGTGCGACGTCAAGGCGCAGTGCCTCGACTACGCCCTGCAGAACGACGAGCGCTTCGGCATCTGGGGCGGTCTGAGCGAGCGCGAGCGGCGCAAGCTCAAGCGTCGCGCCTGATCCCCGCGCTCCCGGCGCGGCGTCGCCGTTCGCCGGAGGCCCCGCTTAGGCTGACCACGCTATGCCCGCGAGAGTTCACGCCATCCTCGTCGTGCGCCCCGAGGGACGCACGCCCGCCGCGCTCCATCTGAAGCGCACGCTCGCCGCGCTCGATGCGCAGGTGCGGCCCGTCGACGCTCTCACCATCGTCCTCTGCGGCGCGGACGCGGCTCTCACCGAGCTCGCCGCCGCCTCCGGCGCGGAGGGCGTCATCACCGCCCCCGTGGGCACGCCGTTCGCCCGCGCGACCGCGCTCGCCACCCCCCGCCTGACCGGGGACGCCGTCTGGCTGCTGGCGCAGGACACCGCCCCCGAGCCGGACGCGCTGCAGCGGCTGGCCGGAGCGCTCGAGCTCTCCCCGTCGCTGGCGATCTCCGCCCCCAAGCTCGTGAAGTGGGACGACCCCGGCGAGATCGTCTCCCTCGGCATCAGCGTCACCCGCTATGGGCGCACCGTCGAGCTCGCCGCGGGCGAGCTGGACCAGGGGCAGCACGACGGCGACGCCGACGTGCTCGGCGCGGACGTCCGCGGTCTGCTCGTCCGCCGCGACACCTGGCGCGCGCTGGGCGGCCTCGATCCCGCCCTCGGCGGCGCCGATGAGGGCCTGGACCTCTGCATCCGCGCCCGTCTCGCCGCCGACCGCGTCTCGCTCGTCCCGGGCGCGCGGATCGCCGTCGCCGGCGACGGCGTCGCCGCCATGGCCAAGGGACGCCGCCGTGCGCGCCGCCGCGCCTTCGCCCAGCGGCAGGCCGAGCTGCACCGCCGTCTGACCTACGCGCCGGCCCCGGCGGTCCTGTTCCATTGGCTCTCGTTCCTTCCGCTCGCCCTGTGGCGCTCGGTGCTGCACCTGGTCACCAAGGCCCCGCACCGGGTGATGCCGGAATGGGGGGCGACGCTCCTGGTCATGCTGCGGCCCGCCGCCGTCGCCCGCGCCCGCCGGCGCATCCGCACGACCCGCGGCGTCGGCTGGTCGCGGATCGCGCCGCTCCGGATCACCCGCGGCGAGATGCGCCTGCGCCTGGACGGCGACGGCGACACGACCGCCCCGGTCCGCAGCGAGCTGCGGTTCTTCACCGGTGGCGGGGCGTGGGTCGTGCTCGGCGCCCTGGCCGTGTCCGCCGCGCTGTTCTCCCGCCTGCTCGCCTGGCCCGTCCTCGGCGGTGGCGGGCTCCTGCCGCTGCGCGCCACCGTGTCCCAGCTCTGGGAGGACGCCGGCTGGGGGCTCCGCCCCCTGGGACTGGATGCCGCCGGGCCGGCCGACCCGTTCGCCTCCCTCGTCGCGCTGCTCGGGTCCCTCTCGCCGGGCGACCCGTCCCGCGCGTTCGTGGTGCTGTGGGTGCTCGCCCTCCCGCTCGCCGTGCTCGGCGGGTGGTTCGCGGCGACGCGGGTGACCGAGTCGGCGCTCCTGCGCATCGTCGTGGCGATCGCCTGGGCCCTCGCGCCGACGTTCCTCGCCGCTCTCGTCGAGGGGCGGGCCGCGGCGGTGCTCCTGCACCTGCTGCTGCCCTGGCTGTTCTTCTCGGCCAGCGTGGCCCACCGTTCCTGGGCGCCCGCGGGGGCGGCATCCATCCTCCTCGTCGCCGTGCTGGCGTGCGCGCCGTCGCTGGCCCCGGCCACCGTGGTGCTGTGGTCCGCCGGCCTCATCGTCGTCGCGCTCGTCGCGGGGCGCGGGACCGCTCGCGTCATCTGGCTCCTCATCCCGTCGGCCGTCGTCTTCGCGCCGCTGGTGTGGACGCAGCTGCGCGCCGGCAACCCTTGGGGGCTGCTCGCCGACCCCGGCCTGCCGTACGTCGGGGACGAGGTCGGCGCCGACCCCCTCGGCCGCGCGCTCCTGGCCGCCGGCTTCCCGACCGCCGACCCCGGGGGCTGGTCGCTCTTCACCGACGGCGGTCCGGTGTGGTGGGTGGGGCTGCTCGCGGCGCCTCTCGCCGTGCTCGCGGTGCTGTCAGTCCTCACCCCGCGGTGGATCACCGCCTCCGCCCTCATCGTCGTCGCGGCGACGGGGATCGCCACCGCCTTCGCCGCGGTCGGCGTCGCGGTGTCGTTCGACCACGCCGAGCCGGTCGCGCTGTGGCCGGGCTCGGGCCTCAGCCTTGCGTGGCTCGCCGTCGTGTGCGCGGCGGCCGTCGCGCTCGACGCGGGGGTCGTGGGTCGGGCGCACGCCCTCCGGCCGATCGGCGCGCTCGTCGTGCTGCTCGCCCTCACGGTCTCGGCCGTCCCCGCCCTGACGGCCCAGACGGACCTCGCCGCCGACCAGGCGCGCAGCCGGCTGACGAACGGCCCGACCTCGACGCTGCCCGCGTTCGTCGCGGCGGAGGGACGCGGCTCGACCGCGATCGGCACGATCGTGCTCGACCCCCGGGCGGACGGCCTGCGCGTCGACGTGGTCTGGGGCGGCAGCGCGACCCTCGGCGGGCAGAGCACCGTCCTGGCCACGCGCACGGAGGCGACCCCCGGCGACCGGGAGCTCGCCGATATCGCAGCCGACCTCGTGACGCTGTCGTCCGACGACGCCGTGTCCCGGCTGGCCGCGCGCGGCATCGGGTTCGTCCTGCTCGAGACCGCACCGGAGGGGCAGGACGAGATCGCCCGGGGCAACCGCCTCTCGGCGGGGACGGCGCTCGATCAGCGCGACCGCCTCGACGCCGTGGGCGCGACCGCCCGCGGCGACCTGTGGCGCGTGACGGGGGAGGTGCAGCCCCGCGCGGCGATCGGCGGCGACGACGCGGTCATCGCGCGCGTGATCGCCCTGTCGGCCCTCGCAGTCCTCGTGATCGCCCTCCTGCTGGCCGTGCCCACCGCCGCCTCCCGCCGGGTGGCCCGCCGTACGCCGCGCGTGGTCGGCCCGACCCCGGGAGCACAGCGATGAGCA
>VGAV01000267.1 GCA_016870695.1 Actinomycetota bacterium
ACGCCGACCGCTACGACTACGACGCGGGCCTGATCGTCCTGGCGCCGGGTGCGTCGCACGAGGCCGGCTGGACGATCTCCGCGCGCTGAGCCGGGTCCGCCGCCCCGACGCCGTCGCGCCGGGGCGCGCTGAGCTGGGTCCGCCGCCCCGACGCTGTCGCGCCGGGGCGGTCGTCGGAAAGACGCGGGTCAGACGACCTGTGCGCCGCACATCCCGCAGTCGCCGCCCGCCGAGACCTCGACGAAGCAGTCCGGGCACATGGCGCGCGTCGGCCGGTCGGTGATCGGGGTGGGCTTCGGGGTGGTCGTGCGGCTCTCGGCGCGCGGGGCGCGGGACCGTGCGGCCTTGAGCGGGACCGGCGCCGGGGCAGGCGGCGGTGCGACGGCGGGCTTGTGGTCCGCGCAGTAGAAGCGGACGAATCCGCCGTGGTGCTTCGGGTGACGGTGCTTGACCGCCCACAGCTCGGTGCGCGGGCGCAGCTCGCTGTCGGCACCGCACGCGACGCAGCGCGTGGGCTCACCGGGGACGACATCGGCGACGAGAACGGGGACGTCGAAGCCGAGGGCGTCCCGCCAATCCTGCGACGAGACGATCTTCATGGGGGACCCTTCTTCGGCGGTTCGGGCCGCCTCGACATCAACGGTACGCGCTGCACCGCGCCTCGCGCGCGCGTGGGGCGCACGAGATCGCCCGCACGTCACGGGGGAGCGCCTGGTCAGGGGGAAGCGCCGCGTCAGGGGGGCGCTGACTTGCCGCAGATGTACGCCGAAACCCCCACCGGGCGTACATCTGCGCCACGTCACGGGGGAACACCTCGTCGCGGGGAGGCGGGTTGTGCCGGGGGACTGGACAGGGGGTCACAGGCGCCAGATAGGTTGGAGAGGATTCCCCCCGCGTCGCCCCGGTGGCGCCCGTCGAAGGAGAACCATGGAACTCGCCGCCCTCGGAGGCATCGGTCTGATCGTCGGCATCGGTGTCGTCGTCATCGTCGTCATCCTGTTGATCGTGATGGCCCTCATCCGCGGGTGGTACCGCGTCGCCAAGGCCGATGAGGCCCTGGTCATCGTCGGCAAGCGACAGAAGGCCGCCGACGGGGGATCGTCGCGCATCACCGTCATCACCGGCGGCGGCGCGATCGTGAACCCGCTCACGCAGCGCGGCGAGATGATCTCGCTGCGCGCCCGCCAGATCAAGATGGAGCCGACGGCGCAGTCCTCCAACGGCGTGACGGTGAACGTGTCGGGTGTGGCGCTGGTGAAGATCGGCTCCGACCCGGAGTCGGTGCGCCGCGCCGCGGAGCGGTTCGCCTCGCAGGACAAGGCCATCGAGCAGTTCACGACGGAGCAGCTCGAGGGCGCGCTCCGTGGCGTCGTGGCGACGCTGACGGTCGAGGAGCTCATGCGGGACCGGCAGCGCCTGTCGGATCAGATCGCGGAGGGCATCAAGGGCGACCTGTCGTCGCAGGGTCTCATCCTCGACTCGTTCCAGATCCAGGGCATCACCGACACCAACGGGTATATCTCCGCCCTCGGTGCCACCGAGGTCGAGCGCGTGAAGCGCGAGGCGGAGGTCGCGCGGATCAACGCCGTGCGCGAGATCCGTGCGCGCCAGATCGCCACCGACGAGGCCAACCTGATCGAGCAGACGAAGCTCGACAAGAACAGCGCCGCCGCGAAGGCCGAGGTCGGTCGCGCGAACGCCGAGGCCGAGCAGGCCGAGGCCCTGACCCGCGCCGAGCGTCGGCAGGCGGTGCTCCAGCAGGAGGCGCAGAACACCCAGGCGCGCCTGGAGTCCGAGGTCAGCCGCGTCGCCGACGCCGACCTCTACCAGCGCCAGAAGGACGCCGACGCCGAGGCCTACGCCCAGATCAAGGCGGCGCAGGCGCGCGCCGAGATCGCCGAGCAGGAGGCCGCCGCGGTGCGCGTGCGCGCCGAGGCGGACGCGGAGGCGGTGCGTCTGGCCGGTGAGGCTCGTGCGTCCGCGATCCGTGCCGAGGCCGACGCCCTGTCGCAGAACCAGGAGGCGCTGCTGGCTCAGCGCGCGCTCGAGGCGCTCGTGCCGATGATGGCCGAGTTCGCGAAGGGGTACGACCGCGTGGGTTCCGTGACGGTCCTCGGCGGCGAGGGCGCCAGCGGGCATCTCGCGACCGAGTCCGCCACCGGCCTCCGCTCCTCGTTCGAGGCGGTGCGCGCCGCCACGGGCATCGACCTGACGCAGATCATCCAGGGCCGCGCGGTCGCCGACGCCTTCGCCGAGACGACGCGGCGTCCGGCCGGCGGTACGTCCGCCGAGCCGCAGTGGCCCGCGCCGGCGGCATCCGCCGAGGGTGCCGACGCGCCGCCCGAGAGCTGACGGCCCGCTCATGCCCGAGGCACCCGAGGTCGAGGCGCTCGCCCTGTTCCTCCGCGAGCGCCTCCGCGGACACGCCGTCGTCTCCGTCGAGCTCGCCGAGTTCCGCGCCCTCAAGACGCGTTCGCGTCCCCTCGACGAGCTCGTCGGCCGGACCGTGACGGCCCTCACGCGGCACGGCAAGCACATCGACGTGGACCTCGGCGGCACCCACCTCGGCATCGGCTTCGGCCGCGCGGGCTGGGCCACGTGGTCCGACGACGGCGAGGTCGAGGCGCCGGTCACGGCGGATGGCCGCACGGCCGCCGTGATCGCCCGGATCGCCTTCGACCACGGCACGCTCGGCATCACGGACGCCGGGGAGTGGCTCTCGGTGCAGCTGCACGTGGTGGACGCGCCCGAGGACGTCCCGTCGGTGGCGAAGCTCGGTCCCGACGCGGCGTCGCCGTCGTTCTCCCGGGAGGCCCTCGCGCACGCCCTCGGGCGGCGGCGCAAGCAGCTGAAGGCCCTCCTCCAGGAGCAGGAGTCCCTCGCCGGCATCGGCAACGCCTACTCGGACGAGATCCTGTACGCCGCCCGCCTCTCGCCCGTGGCGCACGCGGCGTCACTTACCGAGGACGACATCACCCGTCTGCATGCGGCCCTGCACGACGTGATGGGTGCGGCGGTCCTCGCGCGGAGAGGCGTTCCGATCGCCGAGCAGAAGGCGGCGAAGGTCGCGTCGATGCAGGTCCACGGTCGCACCGGGGAGCCGTGTCCGGACGGTGACGGCACGATCCTCGACATCCCCGGCACCAAGGGCGGCGGGCAGTACTGCCCGGGCTGTCAGACCGGCGGCGTACCGCTCCCGGAGTGACCGGCGCCAGCGGCTCACCCGAAGTCCGGCCCCCCGCTCGCGCGGGGGCGGGCGGACGCCCGCGAGAGGGTGGGCACCCGCGGCGGGCAGACGGAAGCCCCGGGCCGGGGCCCGAGGCTTCGACGAGGGAGGACTCAGGCGGTCTGACCGGAGTGCGTGCCCTCCGCGACCTCCTCGACGAGCTTCGCGTTGAACGCCGGCAGGTCGTCGGGGTTGCGGCTGGAGACGAGGCCCTGGTCGACGTGGACCTCCTCGTCGACCCACGTGGCCCCCGCGTTGCGCAGGTCCGTCTGCAGGGTCGGGTAGCTCGTGAGGGTGCGGCCCTTCAGGACATCGGCCTCGGTGAGGATCCAGCCGCCGTGGCAGATGACCGCCACCGGCTTGTGCTGGTCGAAGAAGTCGCGGGCGAAGGACACGGCGTCCGCGACGATGCGGATGTCGTCGGCGTTCTGCACGCCGCCGGGGAGCACGAGGGCGTCGAAGTCGCCGGCCGACGCGCGGGAGACGGCGAGGTCGACCTTCTGCTCGTGACCCTTCTCGCCGGTGATCGAGCCCTCGTTCGGCGAGACGAGAACCGCCTCGGCGCCGGCGCTGGTCACGGCCTCCCACGGGCTGGTCAGCTCGCTGTCTTCGAAGCCGTCGGTGAGCAGGAACGCGATGCGCTTTCCGTTGAGATCGGCCATGAGGAACCACTCCTTCTCGTTGCGGGGGAGACTCCACGCTAGGAACGGCGGTCACGCGCTTCGCGGGGGTTGCGGATGCCGCGGACGCCCGATAGCGCGGGCGATCGAGCCGGAGAGGGCCGCGGCCCTCGCCCGCACACGCAGGCGTAGCATGGAGCGCATGTCCGGTGACAGTACGCCCGATACTCCGACCGCCTCCACGCCGCTTCTGCCGCTCCTGGGGGCTCCGGTCGACACCGACGACGAGGTCTCGGAAGAGGCCGCGTCCCGCTGCTGCGGCGGCGGATCCTGCACCTTGGGCTGATACACGTCTCTCCGGCGTCACTTCCGCCGAGTCAGTGATCGCCGGGCGACCAGCCCTCCGACTCAGTGCCCGCCCGGCTCCTGAGCCGTCCGGCTCAGTGC
>VGAV01000268.1 GCA_016870695.1 Actinomycetota bacterium
TTCCCCGCCGACACGCCGAGCCGCGGCACCCATCCCCCGGCGTGTCGGGCCACAACTCCGCACGACGGATGAAGGCCGCACGGCAGGACAGACCGGGACGGATGCCACGAGCCGACAGCGGCATCCCTCCCCTCAACCGTCCTGCGGACTTCACCGCCGACACGCCGCGCCGCGGCACCCATCCCCGGCGTGTCGGGCCACAACTCCGCAGGACGGCATGAGACCGCGGACGGAGGGGATGGATGCCGCGGGGCCCCAGGTCAGCTGCCCTGCGACGGCGTCGCGCCGGGGGTCGGGGCGTCGACCGGCGGGGTCGGGGCGTCGGCCGGCGGGGTCGGGGCGTCGCCGTCGGCCGGCGGGGTGGGAGCCTCACCGTCGGCCGACGGGGTGGGAGCCTCACCGTCGGCCGGCGGCGTGGGGGCCCCGCCGCGGGGTCCGCGGGGTCCGCCCTCGGCGTCACTCGGCGGGTTGGGGCGCTCGCCCGGACCGCAGGCGCCGGGTTCCTCGCCGGGGGTCGGCGGGGTCGGAGCCGTGCCGTCGTCGGGCGGAGTGGGTGCCGTGCCGTCGGCCGGCGGGGTCGGGGCGTCCGTGCCGGGAGTGGGCAGCGCGGTCGGCGCTCCCCCGTCGGCGGGGGCGGGCGCAGCCGTGGAGGCGCTCGTCGCTCCGGTCGGCTGCGCGGCCAGAGCCGCGGTCCCGCCGGCGAGACCCGCAGCGACGACGACGGCGCCGACGATCAGGGCCGGTCGCGCCCACGTGCGCCTCTTCTGCGCCGCGGGCGCCGCCGCCGCAGTGCCCGCGGGAGCCCCGGACGCCCCCTCGTACGGCGTGAGCGACAGTGTCCGCGCGTCGCCCGCGGAGTCCAGCCGGGCGGTGTCCGCGCGATCCGCGTCGGAGTGAGCCGCATCCAGCCGGGCGGTGCCCGTGCGATCCGCGTCGGACCGAGCGGCGTCGAGGCGGGCGGTCTCCGCGTCGTCGCGACGCTCGGCGTCGCCCTCGGCGGGGATGTTCTGATCGGTCATCATCTTCTCCTTCTCGGCGTTCTCCGCCGTGTCGATGACCAGCCTTCGAGCCGTGTCTGAAGCCCACCTGAAGCAGCGATCCCGGGGGCGATCGCAAACCGTTCGCATAAGAGTCGCCCAGCGGCCCGGCGTATCGTGACGCGGATGTCCGCTGCCGCCCGTGTCCTCGTGGTCGACGACGACGAGACCATCCGTCTCGCCGTCGTCACGGCCCTGCGCGCCGACGGTTTCGTCGCCGAGGGCGCGGCCGACGGCACCGATCTGGCGGACCGACTGCAGGCGTTCCGCCCCGACCTGGTGATCTTGGACTGGATGATGCCGGGACCCTCCGGCATCCGTCTGCTCCCCCTCATTCGCGCCACCGGCGACATCGCCGTCATCATGCTGACCGCACGCGACGAGGTGGACGACCGGCTGCGCGGGTTCAGCGAAGGCGCCGACGACTACGTGGTGAAGCCGTTCACGATGGCCGAGCTCGTCGCCCGGGCCGGTGCGGTGCTTCGACGTCGCGGACGGCTGCCGCAGACGATCGCCGTCGCCGACCTCGTTGTCGATCCGGACGCCGCCGTCGCCCGCCGCGCGGGCGAGACCCTGGACCTCACCGCCACGGAGTTCCGACTCCTCCACCTTCTGGCCGACGGGCGCGGGCGCACGCTGTCGAAGACCCAGATCCTGACGCAGGTGTGGGGGTACGAGGACTACGACCCGAACCTCGTCGAGGTGCACCTCAGCGCGCTGCGCCGCAAGATGGAGGCCCACGGTCCGCGTCTCATCCACACCGTCCGCGGTCTCGGATACCGATTGAGCGCGGCGTGAGCGCGCCCCGCCCGCTGCGCACCGGCTCCCTGCGGCTCCGGACCGCGGCGGCGGTGCTCGCGCTGGTCGCGGTCCTGCTGCTCGTCCTGACGGTCACGGTCGACGTCGCACTGGGCGCGCGGCTCCGCGCCCAGATCGAGGACCGCCTGCGCGACCGCGCGGCCGCCACCGCGTCGCTCGTGGGGACGGTGGACGACGCCGACCTCGCCGACCGCCTGTCGGCGCAGGGCCTGGCGGTCCGCATCGACGGCGCGGGGGGCGGGTCCGTGGTCGCCGGCCCGAGTCCCGACCAACTGCGGAACGGGCCGCCCGGCGGGCCTCCCGCGGGCGGGCCGGGCGGCGAGGACCGCACGCCGACGACGACGACTCAGGATGCCACGGGCGTCACGGTCACGGCATCCGAGGTGTCCGGTGACGACGATCTGGTGACGCTGCGGTCGACGCTCAGCGACGGGTCGGTGCTGACGCTCACCGCCTCCGCCGCGGGCGTCCAGGACACCCTGGTGCAGGTGCGGTGGGTCATGGGGCTCGCATCCGCGGCGATCCTGCTGCTGTCGGCGGGCGCGATCGTGCTGGTGGTCCGGGCGACGCTGCGGCCGCTGGACCGCGTGTCGCAGGTCGCGCGCTCGATCGGCGCCGGCGAGCGGGAGCGGCGTCTGAACCCCACGCGTCCGGACACCGAGATCGGCCGCGTCGCGACCGCACTCGACGACATGCTCGACGACGTCGTGGGCGCCGAGAACGCCGCGGTCGCCGCGGAGGCGCGGCTACGCGCCTTCCTGTCCGACGCCGCGCACGAGCTGCGCACGCCCGTCGCGGGGATCCGTGCCGCCGCCGACACCCTCGTCCGCGCGGACCTCGACGGGCCCGACCGCGAACTGCTCGCGGCGCACGTGGCGCGCGAAGCCGCGCGGGCCTCCCGCCTGGTCGACGACCTGCTGATGATGGCGCGCGTCGATCGCGGTCTCGAGCTCGCTCCCGTTCGGACCGACCTGCGCACGCTGGTGCGCGCCGAGGCGGAGCGGGCGCGCCTGCTGCACCCGTCACTGAGCGTGCGGGAGAGGATTCCGGATGCCGCCGTGCCGGCGCTCGTCGACGCGCAGCGCATCGCGCAGGTGGTGTCGAACCTCGTCGAGAACGCCGCGCGTGCGACCAACGGTCGCGGCGAGGTGACCATCGACCTCGACGCGTCGGCGGACCGCGCGACGGTGTCGGTGACCGACGACGGACCGGGCGTCCCCGCGGACGAGCGCGAGCGCATCTTCGAGCGGATGGTGCGCCTCGACGCCGCCCGGTCGACGGGCGGCGTCGGGCTCGGGCTGCCGATCGCCCGCGGCATCGCCCGCGCACACGGCGGCGACGTGCAGTACGTCTCCGCCGTGCGCGGGGCGCGATTCGAGCTGCAGCTGCCGCTCGCCTCGCTGTCCACCGCGGAGGCGCCGGACGCGCCGTTCGCCGCGGCGGCGCCGGGGGCGCCGCTCCCCGCGAAGGCGCCGGCGTCCCGGGCCGAGGACGAGCCTGGGACCGGGACGCGGGCCGGTCACGCGCGGGCGGGGGCTGCGTCCGACTCGACGCCAGCCAGGTGATGCCCGTCGTCCCCGCCACCAGGGCGGATCCCCCACACGACAAGTGTCAGCAGGTGGCCTCCTTGATGTAGTAGACGGCGGTGTCACCGTCGTTGGACGTCGGCGCGATCGCCGCCACGCGCGGGTTGCCGGCCTTCAGACCGCTTCCGGCGACGCTTCCGCCGGAGTTCACGAGGTCGCCGCTCTTCGTGACGGCGTAGACCGAGCCCGTCCCGTCCGTGAATACCTGGGAGACGTTCGTGGCGCCCGTCTTCTTCTTGGTGTCGGAACGGTAGATGTTCCCGTCCTTGACGTAGAAGATGGCGGTGCCGCCGTCATTCGTCGTCTTGGCGTTCGCCGCGACGCGCGTGTTGCTCGAGTCCAGACCGCTGTCGACCACGCTTCCGCCGGAGTCCACGAGGTCGCCGCTCTTGGTGACGGCGTAGACCGAGCCCGTCCCGTCCGTGAACACCTGCGCGACGTTCGTGGCACCGGTCTTCTTCCCCGTGTCCGACCGGTACAGGTCTCCTTCCTTGATGTAGAACACCGCAGTGCCCCCGTCGTTGGTGGTCTTGGCGATGGCAGCGACGCGCGTGTTGCTGGAGCTGAGGCCGCTGGCGACGACACCGCCGCCGGAGTCCACCAGATCACCGCTCTTCGTGACGGCGTAGACCGAGCCCGTCCCATCGGTGAACACCTGCGCGACGCCGGTCGCGCCCGTCTTCTTCCCCGTGTCCGACCGGTACAGGTCTCCGTCCTTGATGTAGAACACCGCAGTGCCCCCGTCGTTGGTGGTCTTGGCGATGGCCGTGACACGCATGTTGCTGGGGTCCAGACCGCTGG
>VGAV01000269.1 GCA_016870695.1 Actinomycetota bacterium
GACGAGAAGACCTCCTCGAGGTGCGCGGGGTTGCCGGAGAAGTCGGTCGCCAGGATCTCGACACCCGTGCCGGGGTTCTCGGCGTGGATGCGACGGACCGTCTCGGCGTGCAGCCACGCGCCCTCGTCGGGGAGGTCGTCGCGGGCGACGCCGGTGACGGTGGCGTACCGCAGCTGCATCCGGGTGACGCTCTCGGCGACACGGCGGGGCTCGTCGGTGTCGTAGTCGGCGGGCTTGCCCGTGTCGATCTGGCAGAAGTCGCAGCGGCGGGTGCACTGCGAGCCGCCGATGAGGAACGTCGCCTCGCGGTCCTCCCAGCATTCGAAGATGTTGGGGCAGCCGGCCTCCTGGCACACCGTGTGCAGCTCCTCGCTCTTCACGAGCTTCTGGAGCGCGGTGTACTCGGGTCCGAGCTTGGCCTTCGTCTTGATCCACTCGGGCTTGCGCTCGATGGGGGTCTGCGCATTGCGGACCTCGAGACGCAGCATCTTCCGGCCATTGGGCGCGGTGGCCGGCTCAGCCCCGGCGCCGCGGGTGCCGCAGGCGCTCATGCGGACACCGCCGCGTACTCGGCGGTGAAGAGGCCCTCGATCGACGACAGCACGTCGACAGGGGACACGTCGGCGCCGACGACCTCGCTGATCGTCGTGACCCCGGCATCCGTGATCCCACAGGGGACGATGCGCCGGAACCCGGCGAGGGAGTTGTCGCAGTTGACGGCGAAGCCGTGCATGGTCACACCTCTTTCGACGCGGACGCCGATCGCCGCGATCTTGTCGACGCCGAGGGGGCGTCGGACCCATACTCCGCTGCGGCCGTCGACCCGGAACCCGTCGACCCCGTGCACGGCCAGGGCGGCGATGAGCAGCCCCTCCAGCCGGCGGACGTGGGCGACGACGTCGATGGGCTCGGGCAGGCGCACGATCGGGTAGCCGACCAGCTGGCCCGGTCCGTGCCACGTGATCTTGCCGCCGCGGTCCACGTCGACGACGGGCGTGCCGTCGCTCGGCCGCTCGTGCGCCTCGGTGCGCTTGCCGGCCGTGTAGACCGCCTCGTGCTCGAGGAGCAGGAGCGTGTCGGGGCGATCACCGGACACGACGTCCGCGAGCACCGCGCGCTGCAGCGCCCAGCCGTCGAGATACGGCACGTAGTCGGGGGCGAACCCCACGTGTTCGATGTCCAGCATGGACGCTCCCGCCGCTTCTTGGATTGCGTCCAAGATTACACGCCGGACCGCGTCCTAGGCTGAGGCCATGGCCACCCAGTCCCGGAGCGGGCGACCCCGCGCGTCGTCGCGCGAAGTGCTGTCCGAAGCGGCCTGCGAGCTCTTCCTGGAGCGCGGCTACCACGCCACCTCCGTCTCCGACATCACGCGTCGTGCCGGCGTCAGCCGCTCCAGCTTCTTCAACTACTTCGACGGCAAGGCCGACGTGCTGTGGGGCGGTCTCGATCAGCGCATCCTCGCGCTGACGACGCGCCTGCGCGACGACGAGGAGGACGACGAGGATCCGGATGCCGCCGTCCGCGCGGCCGTCCAGGCGCTGGCCGAGGACTTCCGACCGGACAGCCTCGCCCTGGCCTTCGGTCAGGCTGAGGCCATGGGCGTCGTCGAGGAGCTCCTCCGGGAAGGCGCCCTGCGTCAGGCCCGCCTCGCCGCCGTCGTCGCCGAGCGGCTCCGCGTCGCCGGCGTGGACGGGCTCCGCGCCGACGTCGTCGGCGCCGCCTACGGGGGCGCCGTCCTGGCCGCCGTCCAGCGGTGGGCCGTGGCGGGCGCCGGGCGCACGATGCTCGAGTCCCTGCTGTCCCGGGCGCTCGAGGCGGTCCCCGCCGCAATGCCGGCGCGCGAGCGCGGGGCGCGGGTCCCGGGGGACGAGCCCGTGCCTCGGCCGTCGTAGCGGTCCGACGGCGACGACCCGACGGGGGAGCGGGCGACGGGGGACGACGCGCCCGCGTAAACTCGTCTCATCATGGCGACTTTCGGCACCCTCTCCGACCGGCTCACAGAGACCTTCCGCAATCTTCGGAAGAAGGGCCAGCTCACGCCCGCCGACGTCGACGGGACGGTACGCGAGATCCGCCGTGCCCTGCTCGACGCCGACGTCGCCCTGCCGGTGGTCAAGGAGTTCACGGCCGCCGTCCGCGAGCGCGCCCTCGGCGACGAGGTCAATCGCGCCCTGAACCCCGCGCAGCAGGTCGTGCAGATCGTCAACGACGAGCTGATCGGAATCCTGGGCGGCCAGCAGCGCCGTCTGCAGTTCGCGAAGAACCCGCCCACCGTCATCATGCTCGCCGGCCTCCAGGGCTCGGGCAAGACGACGTTCGCGGGCAAGCTCGCCAAGATGCTCGAGAAGGACGGACACACGCCGCTCCTCGTCGCCTGCGACCTGCAGCGCCCGAACGCCGTCAACCAGCTCCAGGTCGTCGCCGAGCGCGCCGGCGCCGCCGTCTACGCGCCCGAGCCCGGCAACGGCGTCGGCGACCCGGTCAAGGTCGCCCGCGACGGCGTCGCCCACGCGACCCGCCAGCAGCACGACATCGTCATCATCGACACCGCCGGCCGCCTCGGCGTCGACGCCGAGCTCATGAAGCAGGCCTCCGACATCCGCAAGGCGACCCAGCCCGATGAGGTGCTCTTCGTCATCGACGCGATGATCGGTCAGGACGCCGTGAACACGGCGAAGGCCTTCCAGGACGGTGTGGACTTCACGGGAGTGGTGCTGTCGAAGCTCGACGGCGACGCCCGCGGTGGTGCCGCGCTGTCGGTCGCCTCCGTCACGGGCCGGCCCATCATCTTCGCGTCCACCGGAGAGGGTCTCGACGACGTCGAGCCCTTCCACCCCGACCGCATGGCATCCCGCATCCTCGACCTCGGTGACATCCTCACCCTGATCGAGCAGGCGCAGAACGCGTTCGACGAGGCCGAGGCGATGAAGGTCGCCGAGAAGCTCGCGACCGAGACGTTCACGCTCGAGGACTTCCTCGAGCAGATGCAGCAGATGAAGAAGATGGGCTCCATGAAGAAGATGCTCGGGATGCTCCCGGGCATGGGGAGCATGAAGCAGCAGCTCGAGGACTTCGACGAGCGCGAGATCGACCGCACCGAGGCCATCATCCGCTCGATGACGCTCGCCGAGCGCCGCAATCCGAAGATCCTCAACGGCTCGCGCCGTCTGCGCATCGCCCGCGGTTCCGGCATGACCGTCACCGACGTCAACCAGCTCGTCCAGCGCTTCGACCAGGCCGCCAAGATGATGAAGACCGTCGCGCGCGGCGGGGTGCCCAACATCCCCGGCATGGGGCCTGTCGGGGGCAAGCCCGGCGCCTCGTCCAAGCGCGGCAAGCAGCAGAAGGCGAAGGGCTCGCGCTCGGGCAACCCCGCCAAGCGCGCGGCCGAGAACGCCGGGGTCGCCGCGTCGGCGCCCACCGGCTCGGGCTTCGGACTCGGCGGTCAGGCGGCGCCCAGCGAGGCGGACCTCGCCGAACTGCAGAAGCTCCTCGGCCGCGGCTGAGCGCCGGCGGCGTCCCTTCCCGGAGACCCGTCAGGGAAGGACGCCGGCCGCCTGCAGCCGCGACATGACGGTCTGCTCGATCGCCTTTTGGCCGCGCGCGGTCGGGTGCACGTCGTCGGGCTGCATCCAGTCCGGGTGACCCGCCAGCGGCTGCCCGACGTCGATGTAGGTGCCGTCGACGAGGTCCAGCGCGTCGGCGAGGGCGTCCGAGGTCAGCTGCACCTCCTCGGGCATGTCGTCCTCGTCGTTCCAGATCGTGCTGAGGCCCACCAGCCGCGCGTTCGGGGCCGCCTCCTGCATCTCCTCGACGGTCGTGAGGGTCTCCGCGGCGATGTCGTCGGGGTCCTCGCCGAAGTCGTTGCTGGAGGACTCGATGATGACGAGGTCCGGCTGCAGCGCGGCCAGGGCGGGGGCGAAGCCGACGTAGGGCGTGCCGCAGTCGCCGGAGACGACGAAGCCCATGCCGCTGCACGCGAGGTTGGTGAGCGAGAGATGGGCGCGACCGGCCAGGAGCACGGGCCACGCCTGGCCGAGGTCGAGGCCGAAGCCGGACATGAGCGAGTCGCCGACGGTGACCACGCGCAGGCGGGGCGGCGTGGTGGCGCTCGCGTTCGGGGCGGGGGAGGCGGCGGAGAACGTGAGTGCGGGTGCGGGTGCGGGTGCGGGTGCGGGGGCGGGCTGCGGCGCACACGCGGCCAGGGCGGCGACGAGTACCGCGGAGAGG
>VGAV01000270.1 GCA_016870695.1 Actinomycetota bacterium
CGGGTCGTCGGTCTCGCGGGTCGAGCCCACGAGGTCGGCGAACTGGCCGACCAGGCCGGCGAGGTGGAGCGCCTCGAGATGACTGATCTCGAGGACGACGATGCGGTCGTTCATGCGGGGTCCTTCCGGACGGTGGCCCAGAGGCCGTAGTCGTGCATCGCGTGCACGTGCGCCTCCATGACCTCCCGCGGTCCGCGGGCGACGACGGCATGCCCGTCGTGGTGCACGGCGAGCATCAGCCGCTCGGCCGTGGCGGCGTCGAATCCGAAGTAGGTGCGGAAGACGTGCGAGACGTAGCTCATGAGGTTGACGGGGTCGTTCCACACGACGGTCTGCCACGAGGAGGGCGGGACGGATGCCAGCTCCTCGAGATCGTCGACCTCGATGTCCGGTGTGGCCAGGCCGGCCATCACGCCCACCCGAGCTCGTGCAGTCGGGCGTCGTCGATGCCGTAGAAGTGGGCGATCTCGTGCACGAGGGTGGTGTGCACCTCGTCGCGCAGCTTGTCCTCGTCGTCGCAGGCGGCGAGATGCGGCTCGCGGTACACGATGATGCGGTCCGGCAGCTCGCCGCCCCCGTAGCGCTCGCGCTCGGTGAGCGCCCACCCGTCGTACAGCCCGAGCAGGTCGAGCGAGCCGTCCTCGGGCCGGTCCTCGACGACGAAGACGACGTTGTCGAGACCGGCGACCATGTCCTCGGGCAGACGGTCCAGCTCATCCGCGACGAGACGCTCGAACGCATCGGCATCCAGGTCCAGGCCCGGGCGCTCTGCGACCTCGTCGTCCATGCGAGCCCTTTCACGGCCGGTCTGCGGGAGGGATGCCACGGCCCCGACGCGGCGGAACACCCTCCTGATTCTACGGGGGTGGGAGGGGGTGGCATCCGGGGACGACGAAGGCCCGGCGAGACGGATCTCGACCGGGCCCTCGAACAGGGTTGGGGTGGCTAACGGGACTTGAACCCGCGACCCCCGCGACCACAACGCGGTGCTCTACCAACTGAGCTATAGCCACCATGTTCCCGCTCGCGCGGACAACTGAACGATTATGTCACACGTTCGAGGAGAACGACGACACGACGGCGCTGGCCGCGGCGCGCGCCTCGTCGCTCGTGGGGCCCGGCTGGGGCACGAACACGGCCTGCCGGTAGTAGGCCAGCTCGCGGATGGACTCGCGGATGTCGGCGAGGGCGCGATGGCCGCCGTTCTTCGCGGGGGCGTGGATGTAGGCGCGGGTGTACCAGCGACGCGAGAGCTCCTTGATGCTCGACACGTCGATGCTCCGGTAGTGCAGCCACCGGTCGATGCGGGGCATGTACTTGGCCAGGAACATCCGGTCGGTGCCGATCGTGTTGCCCGCCAGCGGCGCCTTGCCCTCGAGCGGGGCGAACCTCTGGATGTACTCCAGCGCCTGGAACTCGGCGTCCGCGAGGCTGACGCCGTGCGGGATCTCGTCGAGGAGTCCGGAGGACCGGTGCATCTCGGTGACGAACTCGCCCATGTTCGCCAGGGCGGAGTCGTCGGGCTTGATGACGATCTCGAAACCGGGGTCGAGCACGTTGAGCTCGAAATCGGTGACGACGATCGCGATCTCGACGAGCTCGTCGACGGCGAGGTCGAGTCCCGTCATCTCGCAGTCGATCCAGACGAGCCGGTCGTTCTCGGAGGGTCCTACCATCCCGCCATCCTATCGACGGGGGTGCGGCGGGGGATCGGTCCCCCAGACACGATTCGAACGTGTGACCGGCGGATTAGAAGGCCGCTGCTCTATCCACTGAGCTACTGGGGGTCATCGACAGGATATCGCGACCGCGACGCCCGTCCGGGAACGCCCTGGCGGGAGCGCGATAGACGGCGTAGCCTCCGGCCATCACCGAAGGAAGGAGCAATCGATGTCGCAGACCGCCACCTCCCGCGTCTGGGTCGCCTACGGCCCGGCGGGCGTCGTCGGAAAGATCCAGAGGGATGCCGAGGGCTACGCCGTCCACATGGCGGGCAAGCCCGACCGGCTCGGGGTGTACCCGACGATCGAGATCGCGAAGAGCGCGCTGCACGCGCACCTCAAGCCGGGCAGCGACCGGCCGGAGTTCCGCGCGCACTGAGCGCCGCGTCAGACCCGGGCCGGACGGCGAGGACGCCGCGCCGGCTCGGGGATGGCGAGCAGCGGCAGGGCCATGTGCACGAGCGGGCCGATGCCGAGCGCGAACACCACCGTCCCGATGCCGACCGTGCCGCCCAGCAGCCAGCCCAGCAGGAGCACGGACCCCTCGACGACGAGCCTGCACGCCCAGATGGGCCAGCCGAACCGCCCGTGCAGCCCGGTCATCAGCCCGTCGCGCGGCCCCGGCCCGAAGCGTGCGCCGATGTAGAGACCGGATGCCGCCGCCACGAGCACGACCCCGGCGACGAGCATCGCGGCCTGCAGCCACAGCTGGTCGGGTCGCGGCAGAACGCCGAGGGCGATCTGCATGCTCGTGCCCACGAGGAGGATGTTGGCGATCGTGCCGACGCCCGGCTTCTGCCGGAGCGGGATCCACAGCAGCAGCACCCCCAGGCCCACGATGTTCGTGATCCACCCCACCCCGACGCCCGTGACGCGCGACAGCCCCTCGGCGAAGACGGTCCAGGGGTCGACGCCGAGTCCGGCGGCGACGGTCAGGGCGCATCCGGTGCCGTAGAGGACGAGTCCGACGACGAGATGCAGGATGCGGCGGGTCATGAGAGAAGCCAATCAGAGGATTGGCTTTCCACATGGATGCCAATTCCCCTAGCGTGGCCGCATGGACTCCCGCATCTCGGCTCGATCCCTCGGCGCGCACCTCGGGGGGTGGCGGGGGAGCGGCCCCGCCTACGAGGCGCTCGCGGACGCGATCCGTCTGCTGTGCCTGGACAACCGCATCGCCCCGCGGACGGTGCTGCCCGCGGAACGGGAGCTCGCCGCGGCCCTCGGCGTCAGCCGCACCACGGTCGCGGCGACCTACCGCAGCCTGCGGGACACGGGCCACATCGAGAGCCTGCGCGGCAGCGGGAGCGTCACGCTTCCCCTCCGACGGTCCGGGCCGGTCCGCAACACGCCCGGACTGGATGCCACCGCGATCGACCTGCAGCAGGCGAGCCCGGCCGCCTGGCCCGGTCTGCCCGCGGTGATGACGGAGGTCGCGCAGCAGGCGGCGTCGCTGGTCTCGCGCAGCGGCTACGACGTCTTCGGCGCTCCCGCCCTGCGGGACGCCGTCGCCGCGCGGTACAGCGCCCGTGGCATCCCGACCTCTCCGGACGAGGTGCTCATCACCACGGGTGCGCAGAGCGCGATCCATCTGCTCGCGTCGGTGCTCGTCGGGCGCGCCGACCGGGTGCTGATGGAGACGCCGACGTATCCCCACGCCGCGGAGGCGTTCCGGCAGGGCGGGGCGCGCTTGGTCGGCGTGCCCGTGGACGTCGACGCCGGGTGGGACCTGGACCGTGCCACGCAGGCCTTCGCCCGCACCCACCCGACGCTCGCGTACCTGATGCCCGACTTCCAGAATCCCACCGGACGGTCGATGTCGGCGGCGGAGGTCGATGCTTTCGTCGCCGGCGCCGAGGCGTCCGGGACCGTCCTCGTCCTCGACGAGACCACCGCCGACCTCGCGATCGACCGCCCGGGCGCCCCGGTGCCGTTCCCGGTGGGGGTCCGGACGGTGCGGATCGGCTCGCTGGGGAAGACCGTGTGGGGCGGGCTCCGCGTCGGGTGGGTGCGCGCGGACGCCGACGTGGTCCGCCGCCTCGCGAGCGGCCGGCCCGTCCACGACCTCGGGACGCCGGAGTTCGAGCAAGCGGTCGCGACGGCGCTGCTGCCCCGCCTCGACGAGATCACCGCTCAGCGCGGGCAGGTGCTGCGCGAGGGCCGCGACGCCCTCCGCTCGGCGCTGCAGCGCCGGTTCCCCGAGTGGACCGTGCCGTCCGCGGCGGGCGGGGTGTCGCTGTGGGTCAACATCGGCGAGCCCGTCAGCGGCCCGCTCGTGATGAACGCCCGCAGCCGCGGCCTGTACCTCTCGGCGGGGTCGCGCTTCGCGATCGACGGCGGCCACGACCGGCGTCTGCGGGTGCCGTTCACCGCCCCCGCCGAGACGCTCGTGCGCGCGGTAGACCTGCTGCGGGACGCGTGGGACGACGTCCGTGCCGGCAGTCGCGCCGGCGCGCCGGACGATCTGGCGGCAGTCGTCTGACGAGCGCGGCGGTGGTCCGACGAGC
>VGAV01000271.1 GCA_016870695.1 Actinomycetota bacterium
GCGGGGGCTTCGTCGTTCGTGGGAGCCGTGGCATCCCGTGGTCCTGAGATCACGTCGAGGACACGCGCTCACAGCACCCGGATCGCGTGCTCCGCGAGATCCCGTGATCTCGTCGAGGGCATGCGCTCATGGCGCCCGGAACGTGTGCTCTCAGCGAGACCACGTGATCTCGCGCCAGGGCGACACGCACCCGGACCCCGACGGAGCCGTCCGAGACACGGACGGTCGCGCCGGGTCAGGAACGGACGAGGATCGTGCCCGCCGCCTTGTCGTGCAGTCCGCGCTGGTCGGCGTCCCAGATCACCGCCGGGATGACGACGATGAGCAGCAGCGTGCGGACCACGGGGCGCCACAGGCCCGCCCACGCGCCGTCGAGCCGCTGCAGGCGCAGACCGAACAGGCGATGCCCGGGGCTCCCCTGAAGAGTCGGGAGGAAGACGATCTGGATGGCCGCGAAGATCACGAGGATCGCCAGGCTGTCCCAGCCGAAGAAGCCGGAGATCAGATACGCCGCACCGTAGTCGACGAACAGCGCTCCGACACGGCGGCCCGGACGGGCCACGGAGCCGCGTCCCTCGCGGGGCAGGCCGAGTCGTTGACCCGGGTAATCGTTGGCGGGAGCGGCACTCACGTGATCAGCGTAATCGCCGCCGCGTAACATGCCCGAAACATGCGGGACTTCGCCGAGCAACTGGTTCTGGATAGGGTCGTGGAGGCTGGCCACGCCGGTCGATCCCGAATGTTCTACCTCTGGAGTCTTCATGTTCAAAGATTCGTCCGAGGTGCTCAAGTTCATCCAGGACGAGGACGTCAAGTTCCTCGACATCCGTTTCACGGACCTCCCGGGTGTGCAGCAGCACTTCAACATCCCCGCCTCGACTGTCGACGAGGAGTTCTTCACCGTCGGGCAGCTGTTCGACGGCTCGTCGATCCGCGGGTTCGCGAACATCCACGAGTCGGACATGCAGCTCATCCCCGACGTGACGACGGCGTACCTGGATCAGTTCCGCGAGGCCAAGACCCTCGTCATGATCTTCGACATCTACAACCCGCGCAACGGCGAGATCTACTCGAAGGACCCGCGTCAGGTCGCGAAGAAGGCGGAGAAGTACCTCGCCTCGACCGGCATCGCCGACACCGCTTTCTTCGCCCCCGAGGCGGAGTTCTACATCTTCGACGACGTCCGCTTCGAGGTGAAGCAGAACTCGAGCTTCTACTCGGTGGACTCCGAAGAGGGCGCGTGGAACACGGGCCGTGCGGAAGAGGGCGGCAACCTCGCCAACAAGACCCCGTACAAGGGCGGCTACTTCCCCGTCTCGCCGGTCGACAAGACCGCCGACCTCCGCGACGACATCACCCTCAAGCTGATCGAGGCCGGCTTCGTGCTCGAGCGCTCGCACCACGAGGTGGGCACGGGCGGCCAGCAGGAGATCAACTACCGCTTCGACACCATGGTGCACGCGGCCGACGACATCCTGAAGTTCAAGTACATCGTCAAGAACACGGCCGAGGAGTGGGGCAAGGTCGCGACCTTCATGCCCAAGCCGCTCTTCGGTGACAACGGCTCGGGTATGCACACCCACCAGTCGCTGTGGAACGACGGCAAGCCGCTGTTCTACGACGAGACCGGCTACGGCGGGCTCTCCGACATCGCGCGCTGGTACATCGGTGGTCTGCTGGCCCACGCGCCCGCCGTCCTCGCGTTCACCAACCCGACCCTCAACAGCTACCACCGTCTGGTGAAGGGCTTCGAGGCTCCGGTCAACCTCGTGTACTCGGCCGGTAACCGCTCGGCGGCCATCCGCATCCCGATCACGGGCTCCAACCCCAAGGCCAAGCGCATCGAGTTCCGCGCCCCCGACGCCTCGGGCAACCCGTACCTCGCATTCGCTGCGCAGCTCATGGCCGGCCTCGACGGCATCAAGAACCGCATCGAGCCGCACGAGCCCGTCGACAAGGACCTCTACGAGCTCCCCGCCGAAGAGGCCAAGAACATCCCGCAGGTTCCGAACTCGCTGCTCGACTCGCTCGAGGCCCTGCGCGCCGACCACGAGTTCCTCCTCGCCGGTGGCGTCTTCACGCAGGAGCTCATCGACACCTGGATCGAGTACAAGATCGAGAACGAGATCCAGCCGATCGCCCAGCGCCCGCACCCCTTCGAGTACGAGCTGTACTTCGGGGTCTGAGAACCGCTGACCCGACGCCCGTCCCGCTTTCCGCGGGGCGGGCGTCGTGCTGTGCGGGGGGTGCTCTTCCGAATGTCCCCGGCCCGCCCTACCCTGTCCGCATGTGCCGGAACATCGTCCCCCTCCACAACTTCACGCCGCCGGCGACCGACGCCGAGTGCCACGACGCCGCCCTGCAGTTCGTCCGCAAGATCGTCGGCACCACGACGCCGTCGCGCGCCAATCAGGACGTCTTCGATCGCGCGGTGAGCGAGATCGAGGCATCCCTCCGTCACTTGCTCGACGACCTCGTCACATCGGCGCCGCCGAAGATCCGGGAGGTCGAGGCGGCCAAACGGCAGGCGCGGTCGGCGGAGCGCTACGAGGCGATCCGGGTGTTCCAGGAGCAGAAGCGGGCCGCGCGCAGCGCGTCGTGACCCGACGACGGAGACGGACATGACCGACGACGAGATCCTCGCCTGGCTGCGGGAGAGCGACCCCAGCCTGCGGTGGAAGGTGGAACGCGATCTCCTCGACGCGCCTCCGGCGACCTGGCAGGCCACCCGCGCCCTCGTCGCACGTGAGGGATTCGGTGCACGTCTGCTCGCCCTCCAGGACGAGGACGGGCTCTGGGCGGGCGGTGCCTACTTCCCCGCCGACGCGAGCCGCGAGGAACCGGGTCAGCCGTGGACCGCGACGACCTGGTCCCTGAACACGCTGAGGGAATGGGGAGTGGATGCCACTGCCCTCCGGCCCGGGACTGCGGCGCTGCTCGACCGGAACGCACGGTGGGAGTACGAAGACCTCCCGTACTGGGGCGGCGAGGTGGACGTGTGCATCAACGCCTTCACCCTCGCGAACGGCGCCTGGCTCGGGGCCGAGGTCGATGGCATCCGGAGCTGGTTCGTGGAGCACCGGCTCGCCGACGGGGGCTGGAACTGCGAGTGGGTGGAGGGCTCGACGCGGTCGTCCTTCGAGTCGACGCTGAACGCGGTGATCCACATCCTGGACGACGAGCGACGCACCGGCGGGGCTCCCGAGCTGCGGGCCGCCCGGCACGCGGGCGAGGAGTACATCCTCGAACGGCGGGTGCGGCATCGGCTGTCGACGGACGAGGTGCTGCCGTGGGTGGACCGGTTCGGCTACCCCTTCCGCTGGCGGTACACCGCGCTGCGGGTGCTCGATCACTTCCGCGCGGCGTCGGAGGTCGACGGAACGCCACCGGACCCCCGCCTCGCCGAGGCCGTCGAGATCGTGCGGAACGCGCGCGATGCCGACGGCACTTGGCATCAGCAGGACCCTCCGGTCGGTCGCGAGTGGTTCCCGGTGGACGTCCCGGCAGGCCTGCCCTCCCCATGGCTGACGTTCTTCGCGCTGCGCGTCCTCCGGTGGTGGTCCGCGGCGGCGCGAGGGGCTGACCCGTCTCGGGGCTTCGGCGATGGATGCCGCGGGCTCCGGCGGCTCAACCCCCACGTGGTCCGGGTGAATTCGACGTCGTCCGCGGGCTAAATGCCACCTCCCGACCTCCTCCGCGCGGCATCGTGGTCGCGTTGTTGGGAGGACCACTGTGAGCCACTATCGAGTCGACCCGGACCGCGTCATCGGGGTGCTGGCGGGTGTCGATGACGTCGGAGCCGAGATGGCGCCGGCGATCTCGGGAATGACGGATGCCGCCCTGGACGGGGACGGCCTCGTCGTCGACGGCCGCCGCACCCTCCTCGCCGGGTGGTGGGCGTTCTTGGAGGACCGTCGATCCGTTCCGGGCCGGCTCGCTCGGGTGGTGGCCGCCGCGGCGTCAGCGGTCAGCACAGCGACCGCCGCGATCGTCAGCGGCGACGTCGACATGGCGGTGAATGCGACGGATGCCGAGACGCGGGCCGTCAGGGAGTGGCTGTTCGCTCTGCCCGGGGCGCTGGGCGCGGGCGCACGATGAGGGTGCCCCGCGTCGATGACCTGCCCCGGGTGGTGGAGGAGGCGGTTCTGAGCGACCTCGGCGCGCGGCTGGAGCTCATCGCCGGGCAGACGTCACGGTCGATGGCGGACGTGGA
>VGAV01000272.1 GCA_016870695.1 Actinomycetota bacterium
GGCCGCAGGGCGCGGACCAGAGGGGCGTGGTCCCAGGGGCCAGGCCGCCGAGCAGGTCAGGCCAGCTGCGCGGGATCGGTCGTGGGCAGCGCGCAGGTGAAGGCGCGGCAGTCGTACGCGGTCGCGCGTCCGTCCTGCGCGACCTTGCCCTCGAACAGCGCGAAGCCCGCGTCCGCCAAGGCCTGCGCCTGCGCGGGCGACACCACCGCGACGACGTCGGCGGACACCCGGCGCGCGGCCTCGGCGATCTCGGCGTCCGGCTCGCCCACGACGACGACCTGGCGCGGCGCGGCGACCAGTCCCACCGCGACCTCCAGCAGAGCCCCGTGGGCGATCGGCGTCGCCAGCGCGGTCGCGGCGGCCGCGCGGACGAGCACGACCGCCGCCTCGCGGTACCTCTCCCCCGCGCCGAGGCGCCACAGGTCCAGGGCGGCGGCGGCGAACACCGACGGTCCGGACGGCGACGCCCCGTCGCTGGGCACGCCCTGCGGCTGCATCCCCTGCGCGCGCAGGACGGGGTCGCCGCCCCCGGGAGGATGGATGCCGCCGTCCCGCAGGCACGCATCGACCAGCGCCCGGGCCCGGTCGGCGTACGCCGCCTCGCCGGTCGCCCGCGCCAGGGCGAGCAGCCCGCGGGCGAGCCCGCCGTAGTCCTCCAGCGTGGCCGGCGCCGCAGAACGGATCTCGTCCAGCGACGCGCGGCGCAGCGTGCCGTCGTCGGCCACGTTGCTCTCCAGCACGGCGTCCGCCGCCCAGCGGGCGGCCTCGACGAAGCGCGGATCGGTGCGCATCCCGACGGCGGCCAACGCGGCGATCGCGTGACCGTTCCAGCCGGTGACGACCTTGGCATCCAGGGCCGGGGGCGCCAGCTCCGCCCGCTCTGCGGCGGACGCGAGGTAGTAGCCGCCCTCCGACCGGGCGCCGTCGATCACGGACTCGGAGTCCTGCGCGGCCGCGATGCCGCCGCTGGGCAGCTGCAGCACGTCGACGAGGAACCGCGCGGCATCCGTCGCCGCCCCCTCGTCGCCGGCGGCCAGGGCGACCTCGACGAGTCCGGCGTTGTCGGTGAGCATGCGCTCGTAGTGCGGCACGGTCCAGTCGCGGCGGGTGGCGTAGCGGAAGAAGCCGCCGTCGACGGGGTCGTGCAGCTCGGAGGCGGTCATCGCGGCGAGCGCCCGTGCCGCGACGTCGGCGGCGTCCGGGACGGCCTCGGCGAGCGCGGGATGCTGCAGCAGGCGCAGCACGGGGGTGTTGGGGAACTTGGGGGTCTCGAGGGCGGCACCCGCGGCGAAGCCGCCGTACTCGCGGTCCTCGCGGTCGACGATCTGCGCGACGGCCGCCACGATCTCGTCGAGGGAGGGCGGAGCGTCGACGGGAGCCGCGGCGGCCTGGGCGAGCGCGTCCCGCAGGGCGGAGCCGGTCGACTCGACCTCGGCTCGTCGCTCGGTCCACGCCTCGCGGACGGCGGCGAGCACCTGCGTGAAGGACGGCAGCGGCGGGCGCGGCTGCGGGGGGAAGTAGGTGCCGGCGTAGAAGACGCGCCCGTCGGGGCCGGCGAAGACGGTGAGCGGCCAGCCGAGGTGCGGGGTGAACGCGGAGGCGGCGTCGAGGTAGGCGGCATCCACGTCGGGATGCTCCTCGCGGTCGACCTTGATCGAGACGAAGCCGTCGTTCAGGGTGCGGGCGGTCTCCGGGTCCTGGAAGGACTCGCGCGCCATGACGTGGCACCAGTGGCAGGTGCTGTACCCGATGGAGACCATGACGGGCACGTCTCGCTCGGCCGCCAGCGCGAACGCCTCGGGCCCCCAGGGGAACCACGCGACGGGGTTGTCGGCGTGGGCCCGCAGGTAGGGGCTCGAGGCGTCCGCGAGGCGGTTCACGTCTCGCCCGACGTCAGTTCAGGTCGTCGGGGTGGGTGCCGACGCGGCCCGAGCCGTCGCCCGGGTCGATCGCGTCGATCGCGGCCATCTCGTCGGCGGTGAGCTCGAAGTCGAACAGGTCGAAGTTCTCCTCGAGGCGCTCACGGCGCACCGACTTGGGGAACACGATGAACCCGTGCTGGATGTGCCAGCGCAGCACCGCCTGCGCGGGGCTCTTGCCGTGGGCCTCGGCGGCCTCCTTCACGGCGGGGATCTCAAACAGATCGTACTTGCCCTGGCCGAGGGGGCCCCACGACTCGATGTGCATGTCGTGCTCGGCGCCCCAGGCGGCGATCTCGCGCTGGCTGAGCGCAGGGTGCAGCTCGATCTGGTTCACGACCGGGGTGACACCGGTCTCGGCGACGATGCGCTCGAGGTGCGGGACGAGGAAGTTCGAGACGCCGATGGAGCGGGTCTTGCCGGCCTCGCGGATCTCGATGAGCTTCTGCCACGCGTTGACGTAGTTGTCGTTCTTGGGGGTGGGCCAGTGGATGAGGTACAGGTCCACGGCGTCGAGCTGGAGCTTCTGGAGGCTCTCGTCGATCGCGGCGTGGGCGTCGTCGCCGTCGTGGCGGTCGTTCCACAGCTTGGTGGTGACGAAGAGCTCGTCACGCGGGATGCCGCTGGCGGCGATGGCGCGGCCGACACCCTCTTCGTTCTTGTAGATCGCGGCGGTGTCGATGTGGCGGTAGCCGACCTCGAGGGCCTCGGACACGGCGCGCTCGGCGTCGTCGGCGGGCACGAGGAACACGCCGTAGCCGAGCTGGGGGATGGAGTTTCCGTCGTTGAGCTGGACAGAGGGAACAGTCATGCGAAAAGCGTAGGCGAATCGATTCGCACCGTTCACGGGGTTGACGACGCGGTCAGGACAGGGGCGCGGCGGCGGCCGCCCGGCCCAGCGCCTCGGCCACGAGGCGGAAGTTCTCGGTCACCGCCCCGGCGGTGACGCGGACCCAGCCGCCGGCGGCATCCGTCCCGCCCCCGTCGCGTCCCGGGCCGGGCGGCGACGCGTGCGGCGGGAGCGCGTCGGTGGCCTCCGGGCGCGGCACGTCGATGACGAACGGGGCGCCCGCCGCGACCGCGATGCCCTCGGCCGCGAGGTGGACGACGGCCGCGCGTTCGTCGCGGACCGGCATCCACAGGTTGATGCCGTCCGGGGTGCCGACGTCCACGCCGAGCCGGCGCAGGTCCGCCGCGAGCCGGTCCAGGCGGTCCCGGTAGATGAGGCGGGCGGTACGGACGGGGGCGATCGAGCGCGGATCGGAGAGGAGTTCGAGCAGCACGGCCTGCAGCAGGCGCGAGGTCCAGCCGGGGCCGAGCATGCGACGTCGCACGATCCGCTCGACGATCGCCGTCGGCCCGCCCAGCGCCGCGATGCGCAGGTCCGGACCGTGCGACTTGGAGAACCCGCGCACGTGCACCACCTGCCCCGGGATCCACAGCGCGAGCGTCACGGCGGGGGCCGTGGCGATGAGGGCGGAGTGGTCGTCCTCGATGACCGTCACGCGGTCGCCCCCGGGCACCGTGCGCAGCACGTCGGCGAGGCGCCGGGCCCGGTCGAACGACATCGAGGTGCCGGTGGGGTTCTGCGCGCGGGGCTGGAGGATGAGGGTGGACGGGCGCCGGGCCAGCGCCCGGGCCAGGGACGAGGGCAGGATGCCGTCGGCGTCGCTGTCCACGGGGAGCGGGTCTCCCCCGGCGGCCTCGACGAGATCGAAGATGTAGGGGAACCCGGGCGACTCCACGGCCACACGGTCGCCGAACCGGACGACCTGGTCGACCGTGCGGGAGATGCCGTCGAAGGCGCCGTCCACGACGGTGAGCGCCTCGACGCCGCGGACCGGCCACTGCTCGCGCAGCAGGTCGTGCAGCTCGGGCAGCACGGGCAGGTCGTGGTAGCGGCCGGTGTCGGCCCGCGGGCGTGCGCGGCCGAGGGCGTTCGCCAGCGAGGGCAGCATCGCCGGGTCCGGCGTCCCCAGCGAAAGGTCCAGCACCCCCGCCGACCCGAGCCGGCGCCCGTCGCCGAGCCCGCGCGGGGCCGGGGTGCGGGGGCCCGGGGTGGCGGGGGCGGCCAGTCCGCGCACCCGGGGGCTGAGCCACTCCCGCCGCTCGGCGTGCACGAAGGTGCCCGCGCGGCCGCGCGAGGCCACGACGCCGGCGTCGGCGAGCGCGCGCCACGCGGTCGCGACCGTCCCGGTCGAGACGCCGAGGGCCGCGGCGACCTCCCGCACGGTGGGCAGCCGCTCCCCCGGCGACAGCGTCCCGTCGGAGACGTGGCGG
>VGAV01000273.1 GCA_016870695.1 Actinomycetota bacterium
GTCGGCCCCGGGCCGTCCGTTCCGAGGCGACGCCACTGTACCGGCGCCGGCCGCCGGCCGCGACGTCTCCTCCCCTGGGGAGGAGAGGTCACCGGATGACGACGGGTGTGCCGGTCGGCAGCTGCGCGAGGCGGTCGATCGCGGCGGCGTCGAGGCGGATGCAACCGTTCGAGATCGCCCCGCTGTGGGAGTCGTGGTAGTGGAAGGCGGTGACGGCGACCGTCGCGCCGCCGAAGCCGTCGAGCGTCGGGGACTGCACGCCGAGGTAGACCAGCGGGTGGCCCCGCGTGTAGCCGAACGACGGCTCGGCGCGGACGAGCATGACGAAGGTGCGTCCGCGCGGGGTCGGGGTCGCGTCGGTCCCCCACGCGAAGTCCTCGGCGACACGCTCGCGCGCCCCGTCGGCGCCGACGATGTCGAGGGTCCGCGCCGCGATGTCGACCTCGATGGTCTGCGTGGTCGGCGTGAACTGGAGGTCGGCGACGCGCAGCCACCCGCTCAGCTGGGCGGGATCGCCCTGCGAGGGGACGGCCGACCGCCCGGCGAGGAGGACGCGCACCCAGTTCTCCTGGCGTTCGACCACGGGGAGGGTGGTCCCGTCGTAGGCGTCGTCGCGCGGCAGCGCGGCCACGGGAGCCGCCGTGGGGTCCGCGAACACCGGGACGAGGTCCGCCGACGCGCGCACCAGCTCGCCGGTGAAGGCGCCGCCCGGGTCGGGGTCCACCGGGAGCGCCGGCACGACCGCGAAGACGTCGGTGCGGGGCAGCCCCGACAGGTCGTACGACACGGTGTTCGCGGGGAAGCCCGTCGGGGTCGGGGTCGCAGTGGGGGTCGGCGTCGGTGACGGTGTCGGCGACGCCGAGGTCGGCACCGCGGTCGGGGTGGGCTGAGCGACCGGCTGCTCCGCCCACGGCCGCGTCAGCACGAGCACGAGGACGGCGACGGCCACGAGGACCCCGAACAGCACCCCGACACCGAGGAGCACGGGGCGGGGGCGGGAGGCGGTCACCGACCCATCGTCCCGCGGGCGGGGCGTCCCCGGCAAGGAGAACGGCGCGACCACTATGTCCGTTACCCCGGTCGTCCGCCGCCCCTGTGCCAAGATCGGCGGAATGGATGCCGTGCCCGCGCTCACCGAGATCCCCGTCCCTCAGTACGTCATCGTGGGCGACACCACCCGCCTGGCCACCTACACCTGGGGCGACCCGGAGGCCGAGCCCGTGCTGTGCGTGCACGGCTTCGGCTCGAGCACTCGCGACAACTGGGTGAACACCGGATGGGTGCGGGACCTGCTGCGCGCGGGCTTCCGCGTGATCGCCGTCGACCAGCGCGGACACGGCGCCAGCGAGAAGCCCCACGACCCGGCCGCATACCTGATGGCGACCCTCGTCGCGGATCTCGTGGCCGTCCTCGACACCTATCTCGTCGACCAGGCGCGCTACCTCGGGTACTCCCTCGGTGGTCGCGTCGGCTGGCAGCTCGCCGTCGACGCCCCCGAGCACGTCGAGCGCGCCGTCCTGGGCGGCATCCCGGACGGGACGCCGCTCGCGCGCCTGAAGGTCGACCAGGCGCGGGCGTTCCTCGACCGAGGCGAACCGGTCCAGGATGCCGTGACGCAGAAGTACGTGAGCCTCGCCGAGCGCGTGCCCGGCAACGACCTGCGCGCGCTCGTGGCGATCGCGGAGGGGATGCGGCTCGGCGAGAGCGACCCGGACCCGGCGTCGCCGCCGCAGCAGCCGGTCCTCATCGCCACCGGGACCGACGACCCGATCTTCGAGCAGTCCCGCGGGCTCGCGGCCCTGACGCCGCACGGCGAGTTCGCCGAGATCCCGAAGCGGCACCACGTCAACGCACCGGGCGCCCGCGCCTTCCGCGAGGCGGGGATCGCCTTCCTCACCCGCTGACGCGGGAGGACCGTGGATGCCACCGCGGTGGCATCCACGACCCTGCCTCTCAGGTCGCGGTGACGGTGAGCTTGGGCGAGGACGGCGTGCGCGTGGCCGCGACCTGCAGCCCGACCCGGACGGTCTGCCCCGGGGCGAGCGAGGTCGCCCAGCCGGAACCCTTGCACGTGATGGTCGAGGACTTGATGCTGCAGCTCATCCCCCACGTGTTCGTGATGGACACCGCGCCGCGCGACTCCCACGAGACCGTCCACGACTTCGCGGCCGTCGCGGCGGTGACGTCGAACTCGGCGACGTAGCCGCCGCGCCACGAGTTCTGCAGGATCCAGGTCGCCGAGACGCGGGCCGGCGCGGGCGTGGTCGTCGGCTTCGGCGTCGGGCTGGCGGATGCCGTGGGCGCGGGCGTCGGGGACGACGTCGGCTTCGGCGTGGCCGTCGGCGTGGGCGAGGCGGTGGGCTTCGGCGTCGCCGTCGGCGTCGGGGACGACGTCGGCTTCGGGGTCGCCGTGGCGGTCGGCGTCGGTGTCGGTGTCGGCGTGGTGGTCGCCCGCGGGGTCAGGATCGGCCGCAGAGCTTCGAGCTTGGCCGTCTGCCACGTCTTCCAGTCGTCCTTGACGAGGCCGCCGGTGTCACCGCTGTCGGCGTTGTATGACCAGTAGGCGTAGCTGATCCCGTTCTTCGCGATGTAGTCGACGATCGTCGCCAGCCACGTCTTGTCGCTCTGGGTCTCGTACTTCGTACTGAACTCGCCGACGAGCACGGGCGCGATGTTCTCCTTGACGAGGTAGCCCCAGTTCGCATCCCACAGGGGCGCAAGGTTCGCCGGGTACTCCGGCGCGGAGAACCAGGGCTGGTTGTAGACCGAGGCGGGGTAGTCGTGGGGCGAGTACACGACCCGGTTGGGCACGGAGAGCGTGATCGGCGTCATGCGGGCGTCCTTCAGACCGCCGCCCCACCACGTGTACGTCCCGTCGTTCTGCCGGTCGACGCCCTCCACGACGATCAGGAGGTTCGGGTTGACGGACAGCACGGCGTTGCCCGCCCGCGTGGCCGCGGCCGCCCAGTCGCGCGCCGGGTCGCCGCAGCCCCAGCACGCCGGGCCGTTGGGCTCGTTGTGGAGGTCGACGCCGATGACGGTGGAGTCGTTCTTGTAGCGGGCGGCGAGCATCTTCCAGTCGTCGATCCAGCGCTGCTCGCTGTAGGCGGAGGTGTACCAGAGCTGGCTCTGCGCGTCGGAGCCGGGCCGGTGCCGGTCGAGGATCACGGACAGGCCGTGCGCCCGCGCGCGCTCGATGACCTTGTCCATGAGCTGGAGCGGCGTCAGCGTCATCAGATCCGGGTTGATGTTCGGGTCGATCGCGGACGCCGAGCTCGCGGCGAGGCACTGGTTGGAGAACGGCAGGCGGATGGTGTTGAACCCCATCTTCGCGATGTCGGTGAGGGCCTGCTCCATGGTGACCGCCCACAGGCCGTGCGGCGCGCACTCCGGCGTCTCGAGTCCGAACCAGTTGGCGGCCCGGATCGTGTACGGCGTCCCGGATGCCGTGACGATCTTGGCTCTGTCCGTCTTCAGCCAGCCCGGCAGCGACTCCGCGGCGGAGGCCGGTCCCGCGGCGGCCGCCAGGCCGCCGACGATCACCATGCCGACCGCGCCGAGCGCCGCCGTCCACCGTCTTCTGACACGTTCCCCTATGCGATTCATGGCACCCGAACCCCTTTTGTTGCCGCGATCCTAGTGGGCGCCCGCGTCGCCGAAGAGGGCGTGAGGTTTCGAGATCGCAACAAGTGGCCGAGAGGGGGGCAGGTAGGATCGAGACAGTGAGCAGCACCCGGACCGAAGCCGCATATCTGCGCTCCGTGACGGCCTTCAAGAACCCGACGCTCGACCTTCTGCACGGCCGGTTCGCCCCCTTCGTCGTCGCCGTCCTCTCGGTCGTGTTCACCGCCGACCGCCCCGCCGTCGCCGTCGCGGACGCGCACGCGGAGGTCGCCGAGGCGATCGAGGAGCTCCGCGCCGCGGGCCACGACACCGAGGACGACCGCCGCATCCCCGCCGGCACCGCGCGGGAGATCTGCCGCGGATGGGTCCGCGTGGGCTGGCTGAGCCTGCAGATCGAGGACGACGTCGAGGTGTACCGTCTCTCGGCGCACGCCGTCGGCGCGCTGGAGATCGCCGGCCGGGCGGGCGGCGGCCGCGCGCGGGTCTCCCGCTCCCGCATGCGCACCCTCCTCGACGCCGTCGAGCGTCTCGCCCGCGACGCCGAGTCCGACCCGGAGCGCCGCATCGAG
>VGAV01000274.1 GCA_016870695.1 Actinomycetota bacterium
GCGTGCCGGGACCTCGCGCCCGCGCGACCAGGGGCCAGCGGGGCGGCTCAGGCTAGAACCGGCTCGGCGCTCTGCAACGCCGGGGCGGGGCCGGCCATGGCGGCCTCCCCGCACGAGAAGCGGGCGCGGTACGCGGTCGGGGTGAGTCCGAGCGTCCGGGCGAAGTTCTGCCGCAGCACCGCGGCGGACCCGAATCCGCACTCCGTGGCGATCCGGTCCAGCCCGAGATCGGTCTCCTCGAGCAGCCGCTGCGCGTGCAGCAGCCGCTGCCGGGCGAGCCAGGCGGCCGGGGTCGCTCCGAAGTCGGCCTTGAACCGTCGGGCGAACGTCCGGGGCGACATATGCGCGCGGGCCGCGAGGCGCTCGACGGACAGGTCGGCATCGAGGTGCTGCATCATCCACTCGGTGACGGGCGCGAGCGACATCGATGCACTGACCGGCAACGGCGACGCGATGAACTGCGCCTGTCCCCCGTCGCGCAACGGCGCGACGACCATACGCCGGGCGATGCGGTTGGCGAGCTCCGACCCCAGCTCCTGCCGGAGCAGATGCAGGCACGCGTCCAGGCCGGCGGCGGTGCCCGCGCTGGTGATGATGCGACCGGACTGCACGTACAACACGTCGGGGTCGACGTCGATGGACGGGTGCAGGCGGCTCATCGTGTCGGCGTACATCCAGTGGGTGGTGGCGCGCTGACCGTCGAGGACACCCGCGGCGGCGATGACGAACGCCCCGCTGCAGACGCTCAGCAGCCAGGCGTCGCGGGCGTGCGCCTCGCGGACCACCTCGAGGACACGCGGGTCGACGTCGTCCCACTGCGCGCGCGGGATCGGCGCGAGCACGACGATGTCGGCGTCCCGGGCGTCCTCCAGTCCGCGCTCGACGTTGACCGAGAACCCGATGTTGGATGGCACGACGCCCGGGTCCGGCGCGACGATGCGGAAGTCAAAGTTCGGGATGCCGTCATCGCTGCGGTCGAGCCCGAACGCCTCGCAGGCGAGACCGAACTCGAAGGGGGCGAAGCCGGGCTGGATGACGACGGCGACCGATCGCATGGCGACCTCCGGTGATGGCAGGAATCGAACGAACAGCGTCCACTATGCCACTAGAGGCGGTATCACGCCAGGCGTAGCTTTCCTGCCATGACACTCCTCCTCATCCTCCTGGCCCTCTCGCTCCTCGGGATCGCCGCCACGGTGCACGCGATGGCGACCGACGGCTATCGCCGCGTCCCGGTCGATCCCGCACGACGGCCCGAGGCGCCGCCGCGTGCCGCGTCGACCGCGGCCTCTTCTCGGGTCCCTTCCCGCGACGAGTGCGGCGTGCCGACGCTGCGGGTCCACCCCACCGCGTGACGCGCTGCTACCGGTGGGCCTGCGCGATGGCCCGCTCGTACACGCCGACCATGGCGGCCGTCCGGGACGATTGGCGGAACCGTTCGGCGATGTTGTGGTCCACGGCCGGGGTCGTCCCGGCGGCGATGTCGGCGGCGGCGCGGCGGAGAGCGTCCGCGAGGGCCGGCACCGTGGCATCCCGCACTCCCCACGTGCCGGAGCCGAGCTCGGCGGCGACGTCCGGATCGCTGACGACCGCCGGCGTGCCGAGCGAGGCCGCCTCGAACACCGTCATGCCCTGCGTCTCGAACCCGATCGAGGTCTGCACGACGGCGTCCGCGTCGGCCAGCCGGGCGAGCGTCTCGGCGTAGGGCAGGCGCCCGGAGAAGACGATGGACGCTTCCCCCCACCCGCGCTCCACGAGCCGCCGCGCCGCTCGCAGCTGCACGCCGCCGCCGATGATCTCGACCTCGGCCTGGATGCCGGAGTGCGCCACCGCTGTGAGGAAGGGGAGGAGACGTTTCTCGGGGCTCATCCGGCCGATCCAGACGAACCGCGGGGGTCCCGGACGTCGCGCGGCGCGCTGCGTGGAGACTGCGTCGAGGAGTTCGTCGTCGATGCCGTTCCAGATGACGTCGACGGATCCGGCGGCGGGGACCGCCCCGTGCCGCTCCAAGCGGCGGGCGAAGTGGGACGAGGGCGCCGTCACGGCATCGGACAGGCGTGCCAGCCGGCGGAGGTAGGCCCAGCCGTCGCTGCGGCCGTCGGCGAGGGCGTCGCCGCCGCGCTCGGCACGACGGCGGGCGAGGGCAGGCCGGAGCGCCGTCCGCGCCCACGCGTTGAGGGCGCGCAGCACCAGTCCCGGGACGGGCACGGTGGCCTCGATGCCCACATCCGCGCGGTTGTGCATCGTGTGGACGACGGGCAGGCCGTGACGGGCGGCGAACCGGTGGCCGATGAAGGCGCCCCAGAAGTCCGCCTGCACGTGGACGATGTCGATGGGCGGACGCCGGGCGAGGGCGGCATCCACCTCCCTGTCGCTGCGGCGCCCGGGCCAGCTGAAGCCGTACTCGCGGTCGGGGGTCGCCGAGGTCGACCGCAGGTCGACGTACGCCGGGTCGCCGGGGACGGGCCGGTGCATGCGCGGGGCGACGACGGTGACGGTGTGCCCGGCGCGCTCGAGGAACCGTCGTTGCAGTCGCATCGACACCTGTGCACCGCCCAGCGACTCGATGTGCTGGTCGGCGAACATCACGACGTGCACGCGGTCACTCCGGGATCGGCTCGCCGCGGTAGAGCGCCGTGAAGGTGTCGAGCGTCCGCGTGATGTCGTGGACGGCGACGCCGTCGAGGGAGGCCTGCTGCATGCGCCGGCGATCCTCGGGGGAGGCGGTCAGCACGTCGGTGAGACGCGCGGCGGCGTCGTCCGCGTCGCCCGGCGTGAAGAGGTAGCCGTTCTCACCGTGGTGCACGAGGTGCGGCAGGGCGACGGCGTCGGCGGCGACGACGGGGAGACCGGATGCCATGGCCTCCATCGTCGCGATGGACTGCAGCTCGGCGATCGAGGCGATCGCGAAGACGCTGGCCCGCGAGTAGAGGGAGCGCAGCTCCTCCTCGGAGGCGTGGCCGTGGAAGGTGACGCGCTCGCTGACGCCGAGCTGGGCGGCGAGGTTCTCGAGGTTCTTGCGCTGGTCGCCCCCGCCGACGACGTCGAAGGTCGCGTCGAGCGCCGGGTCGAGCTGCGCGAGGGCGCGGAGGATGACGTCGATGCCCTTCTCGGTCGTGAGGCGACCGACGAAGAGGATGCGGTTCCGGTCGCGCGGGCTCAGGTCGGGCCGGTAGTTGGACCGGTCGATGCCGCACGAGATGGGGATGACCCCGTCGATGTCGATCGTCGACTCGAGGAAGTCCGCCGCCTTGCGGGTGGGGGTCGTGACGGCGCGCGTCATCGCGAAGGTGCGGGCGGCGTCGGCCCAGGCCAGCCGGACGACAATCTTGTCCAGGACCGGCGGCAGAGTGGTGAAGTCGAGGATGTTCTCGGCCATCACGTGGTTCGTGGCCACGATCGGGATGCCGCGCTTGCGGGCCTCGCGGGCGAGCGCACGTCCGATGATGATGTGCGACTGGATGTGCACGACGTCGGGGGTCGTCTCGTCGAGGATGCGACGGACATGGTGCTTCGCTCGCCAGGGCCAGACGAACCGCAGCCAGTCGTGCGGGGGCCAGCGAACCGAGGGCAGGCGGTGCAGCGTCATCGGCTCGCCCTCGATGACCTCGGTGTGGGCCTTCTCGCGGCGGTAGCGGGTCCCGGGCGCGACGACGTGCACGTCGTGACCGCGCTGGACGAGGCCGGCGGCGAGGCGTTCGGCGAACCGCGCCGCCCCGTTGATGTGCGGCTCGAACGTGTCGCAGCCGATGAGGATGGTGAGCGGTCGGTCGGCGGGGGGATGGTCGCCGGGCGTCGCAGGAGAAGTCACGGGTGGTGAGGCCTATCTGTGCGGCAGGGGTCGCACGGGCGGTGCTTGCGAGCGTCCACTGTACCGGAGGGGTCCCGGAGTTCCCGGATGCTCCCCCTTCTCAGAGCCGCGGGTCGGGCTCGGGCGAGCCGTGGGCGGGACGCGGCGGCCCGTCGGTGCCGGCGGGTGCGGCCACCTCCGGCGCCGCGGCCGCCATCGCGGACACGACGAGCGCGTCGTCGTCCGCCGGGGGACGCTCCGGCTCGACACCGTCCGCGTCCGCGTCGGATTCGGCCGCGGCCTTCTCGAACTGCGACTGGTAGAGCCGCCAGTACGCTCCGCGGCGGTCGATGAGCTCGTCGTGGGTGCCCTTCTCAACGATGTC
>VGAV01000275.1 GCA_016870695.1 Actinomycetota bacterium
CCCGTAGCCCCCGCGGCAGCGCCCGGAGCCCCCGCGGCAGCGCTCGGCGACCACCGCGGGGCCCGGGGCCCACGGGAACTACAGCGCCAGGCGCTCCCGGACCACGTCGGCCAGCCGGTCGGCGTGCGCGCGAGCGGTCTGCTCGTCGGCGGCCTCGACCATGACGCGCACAAGCGGCTCGGTGCCCGAGGCCCGCAGCAGCACGCGTCCCGAGTCGCCGAGCTCCGCGGTCGACTCGGCCACGGCGGCCTGCACGACCTCGTCCTTCACACCGTCGCGATCGACGCCGCGGACGTTCACGAGCACCTGCGGGTACACCGTCATGAGCGAGGCGAGCTCGGCGAGCGTCTTGTCCTGGCGGGCCATCTCGGCGACGAGGTGCAGCCCCGTGAGCAGGCCGTCGCCGGTCGTGGCGAAGTCGCTCATGATGACGTGCCCCGACTGCTCGCCGCCGAGCGAGTACGAGCCCTCGTTCATCGCCTCGAGCACGTACCGGTCGCCGACCGCGGTCTGCAGGACCCGGATGCCGTGGGCCTCCATCGCCCGGTGCAGGCCGAGGTTGCTCATCACGGTCGCGACGAGGGTGTCATCGGCGAGGGCGCCGCGCTCCTTCATAGCCACCGCGAGGATTGCCATGATCTGGTCGCCGTCCACGACCTTGCCGTCGGCGTCGACGGCGAGGCAGCGGTCGGCGTCGCCGTCGTGCGCGATACCGACGTCGGCACCGAGCCGGACCACGGCCTCGGCGAGCACGTCGAGGTGCGTCGAGCCGACGCCGTCGTTGATGTTGAGGCCGTCGGGGTCGGCACCGATGACGGTCACCTGCGCACCCGCGTCGCGGAAGGTCTCGGGCGACACACCGGCGGCAGCGCCGTGCGCGCAGTCGAGGACGACATGGATGCCATCGAGCCGGTGCGGCAGCGATCCGAGGAGGTGCACGACGTAGCGGTCCTCGGCGTCGGCGAAGCGGCGGATGCGGCCGACACCGGCACCGGTGGGCTGCAGGCGCTCACCCTCCAGGGCGCGCTCGATGCGCTCCTCGACGATGTCGGGGAGCTTGGTGCCGCCGCGGGCGAAGATCTTGATCCCGTTGTCGGGAGCGGGGTTGTGGGATGCCGACACCATCACGCCGAAGTCGGCGTCACGGTCGGCGATGAGGAAGGCGGTCGCCGGCGTGGGGATCACGCCCGCGTCGAGGACGTCGACGCCCGACGACGCCAGACCCGCGCTGACCGCGGCCGCGAGGAACTCCCCCGAGACCCGCGGGTCGCGCGCGACGACGGCGGTGAGACGCCGGCCCTGAGCCTTGCGTTCCTCCGCCGAACGGCCCTGGCCCAGGACGACAGCAGTCGCCTGGGCCAGGTGCAGCGCGAGTTCGGCGGTGAGGAGGCCGTTGGCCAGCCCCCGCACCCCGTCCGTGCCGAAAAGAGGCATCCGGAGTTTCGAACTCAGCGCTTGGAGTACTGAGGCGCCTTGCGGGCCTTCTTGAGACCGGCCTTCTTGCGCTCCTTGACGCGAGCGTCGCGCGAGAGGAAGCCGGCCTTCTTCAGGGTCGGGCGGTTGTTCTCGGCGTCGATCTCGTTCAGGGCACGAGCGATGCCGAGGCGCAGCGCGCCGGCCTGGCCCGAGGGGCCACCGCCCGAGATGCGGGCGATCACGTCGTACGAGCCCGCGAGCTCGAGGACCGTGAAGGGGTCGTTGATCAGCTGCTGGTGCAGCTTGTTCGGGAAGTAGTCCTCGACCGTGCGGCCGTTGACCGTGATCGTGCCCGAACCGGGGACGAGGCGCACGCGGGCGATGGCCTGCTTGCGACGGCCCACGGCTGCACCGGGGACCGAGAGAACGGGGCGCTCGGCGGCGACGGTCGACTGCTCGGCCGGCGTCTCGGTGCTGTAGTTGCTGGAGTCGATGTTCGACACTGTTTCGTCCTTATCCGGCGGCGCTTACTGGGCGACCTGGTCGAAGGTGTACGCGGTGGGCTGCTGGGCACCGTGGGGGTGCTCCGCGCCGCGGTAGACCTTGAGCTTCTTGAGCTGCGCCGCGCCGAGGCTGTTCTTGGGCAGCATGCCGCGGATGGCCTTCTCGACCGCGCGGACGGGGTTCTTCTCGAGGAGTTCCTCGTAGCTGACCGCCTTGAGGCCGCCCGGGTAGCCCGAGTGGCGGTAGGCCATCTTCTTCTGGAGCTTCTGACCCGTCAGCGCGACCTTCTCGGCGTTGATGACGATGACGAAGTCACCGGAGTCGATGTGGTTGGCGAAGGTCGCCTTGTGCTTGCCGCGGAGGATGGCCGCCGCGTGCGAGGCCAGACGGCCGAGGACGACGTCGGTGGCGTCGATAACGACCCACTCGCGCGTGACCTCAGCGGCCTTGGGGGTGAAAGTGCGCGTCACAGTAGTGCTGCTTTCTTGATCGAACGGAGGAGTTCGTGAATCCCGCTCCGGTGGTCCGTTCTCCGCCGATGACGGGGAACAGGGCCGGTGGAGGGCTCACGTTCGTGCTACCCGCTCGCAGAGAGGCGGGCACCAAAGGGATAGCCTACGGCATCCGGATGCCACGACCAAACCGCCGTCGTCCCGCACAGCGGGCACGGGTCGCTCAGGACAGCATGGTCCCGACCGCGACGAGCAGGAACCCCGTCGCATTGAACACGATGTGCGTGACGACCCCCGCCCAGATCCGGCCGGTGCCGAGGACGAGCGCCGAGGCGACGACACCGAGCAGGACCAGGGCGAGCACGCCGGTGGCATCCATCCCCTCCACGAGGAGGTGCGCGATCACGAAGAGCCCGGTCGAGACGGCGGCCGCCGCGACGCCGCCCGCGATCCGGCCGCTCATCCGACGGAACACGCTGTAGGCGGCGACGAGGACCACGCCACGGAAGAAGAACTCCTCCAGCGTCGGCGCCACGATCGAGCCCAGGGCCGCCTCGAGCGCGAACCCGTCGGGGAGGCTGCCGTCGATCGAGAAGGTGGTGGGCCAGGGGGCGGGCGTTCCTCCCATCCCCTGCAGGGCGCCGTCCGCCAGGCGGAGGGCGACGCCGAACACGAGGCCGTACATGAGGTCCAGGGCGCGGAAGCGCAGCAGTCCGCGGGGGCGCGAGCGGCGGAACGCGAGGACGATCGGGACCGCGAAGCCCAACCAGATCGCCGCCTGCGCGACGGGGGCCGCAATCGCGGCCGGCAGGAGCAGGGCGGCGGCGTTGGCCAGGAGGACGCCGGCGCCGAGCGACAGCAGCGCCCAACCGAGCAGCTCGAGCGTCCAGCGCGCCGTGCTCGACCCGCCCTCGCGCCACGTCCGGCGGGGCGGACGGCGCCGCGGCCGCCTCTCGGCGGGCGGCGACTCGAGGGTCTGCTCCATGCGCGCCAGGCTACCGGGCGCGGGCCGATAGACTCGCCGCGCCCGAGCGACCCGGGGCATCGCGGAAGGGGGAACCGTGCTGGACCTGGACCTGTCGTCGTTGTTCGCGGGGGACGCCGCGCCCGCCGCTGATCGCACCGTGCGGATCCTCACCGTGTGCACCGGCAACATCTGCCGCTCCCCGTTGGCCGCCCAGATCCTCGCCGCCCGCCTCGCCGACCTCGACGTCGTCGTCGCGAGCGCCGGGACGCGCGGCCTCGTCGACAAGCCGATGACCCCGGAGGCGCTCCGCCTGGCCGCCGAGTTGGGGGTCGACCCGGCGTCCAGCACCGCTCACCTCGCGCGCTGGCTGAACGAGACGCACCTGGACGACGTCGACCTCGTCCTCGGGATGACGCGGGAGCACCGGTCCGCGGCCGTCGCGCTCGCGCCGGCCCGGACGCGCGCCGCGTTCACCTCCCGGGAGTTCGCCCGCCTGGCCGACGGCGTCGAGGATGCGGCGATCGCCCGCGCCGCGGACGAGGCCGGCGACGACCCGCATGCACGCATACGGGCCGCGCTCGCCCTGCTGTCGCAGCGCCGGGGCGAGGGGGAACTACCCGTGGACCCCGCCGACGACGATGTCGTCGACCCCTACCGCCGCTCGTGGGACACGTATCAGCTCTCCGCCCGGCAGCTGATGCCCGGAATGGATGCCGTGACCCGTGTCATCCGTGCCGCCCTCTCCCCCTCCCCGCGCTGACGCCTCTTTCTGCACGGCGTGTCCCCCCCCGCCCC
>VGAV01000276.1 GCA_016870695.1 Actinomycetota bacterium
CCGTGAAGACGATGTATGCCTCGTTCGTCAGACCGTAGATCGCGGGGATCGAGTCGACCGCGAACACGAGGTCGATGAAGCCGATCGCCACGATGACGAGCAGCATCGGGGTGACGAAGCGCTTGCCGTTCTTGCGCACCGTCAGCTTGTCCTCGTTGTACTCCTCGCTGACGGGGAGGATGCGGCGCACGAACTGCATGAACTTGCCGTTGGCGGGGTCGCTCTCGCCGTGCGAGAACGCCTGACGGTAGGCGAGGAAGAGCAGCAGCGCACCGAAGATGTAGAAGATCCACGAGAAGTTCGCGATGAGGGCGGCGCCGACGGCGATGAACGCACCGCGCATGATGAGCGCGATGACGATGCCGATCATCAGCACCTTCTGCTGGTACTTCTTGGGCACCGCGAACCCGGTCATGATGATCAGGAACACGAACAGATTGTCGATCGACAGGGCCTTCTCGGTCAGGTACCCGGCGAAGTACTCACCGCCGTAGGTCCAGCCGGAGAAGACGCCGATGCCGACGCCGAACAGCAGCGCGAGGCCGATGTAGAACGCCGACCAGCGAGCGGACTCGCCGATGGTGGGCTCGTGCGGCTTGCGCACATGAGCGAAGAACTCGAACACGAAGAACGCGATGGTGATCGCGATCGTGATGATCCAGACGAGGGGTGTGACGCCCAACGCGGCCTCCAAGGGAAATAGGTGTGTGCCGGGACACCAAGGTCTCCTCCACCCGCGGATGCGGACCGACGCCCCGGGTCCTCGATGGCGTGGACCGTATTGACGGGATCGTCGCGTGGGAGTACTCCCCTTGCTGCGTGAATTCTACGCGACTGCGCCGCCCTCTCGGGCCGCGAGCGCGCGGCATCCATTCTCCCGGGCGTTCAGGGGCGGCCCATTCCGTGGTAGGTCCAGCCCGCGGCGCGCCAGGCGGCGGCGTCGAGGCAGTTGCGGCCGTCGATGACGATGCGTCCGCGGGTGAGGCTCGCGGCGTGCTCGGGGGTGAGCTGGCGGCGGTATTCGTCCCATTCGGTGACGACGATGACGGCGTCGGCCTCGCGGAGGGCCTCGTCGCGGTCCTCGACGTAATTGAGCTGGGGGTGGATGCGGCGGGCGTTCTCGATCGCGGCGGGGTCGGTGATGGTGACCCAGGCGCCCAGGCCGTGCAGGCGGACGGCGACGTCCAGGGCGGGGGAGTCGCGGATGTCGTCGCTGTGCGGCTTGAACGCGGCACCGAGGACGGTGATGTTCTTCTTGAACAGCGCCCCGCCCAGGGCGGAGGAGACGAGGTCGACGGCGCGGTCGCGGCGGCGGAGGTTGATCGCGTCGATCTCGCGCAGGAACGCGACGGACTCGCCGCGGCCGAGCTCCTCGGCGCGGGCGGAGAAGGCGCGGATGTCCTTGGGCAGGCAGCCGCCGCCGAAGCCGATGCCGGCGCCGAGGAAGCGGCGGCCGATGCGGGCGTCGTGTCCGATGGCGTCGGCGAGGGTGGTGACGTCGGCCCCGGTGACCTCGGCGATCTCGGCCATGGCGTTGATGAAGCTGATCTTCGTGGCCAGGAACGCGTTGGCGGAGACCTTCACGAGCTCGGCGGTGGCGTAGTCGGTCACGATGAACGGCGTGCCCTTGCCGATGGAGGGGTGGTAGACCTCGCGCAGGACGTCGGCGGCGGTGGCGCCCTCGGCGGTGGGGGCACCGTCCTCGGAGGGGACGCCGGCCACGAGACGGTCGGGGTCGACGGTGTCCTGCACGGCCCAGCCCTCGCGGAGGAACTCGGGGTTCCACACCAGCGTCGCGCCGGCGGCCGAGACGCGCGGGGCCAGACGCTCGGCGGTGCCCACCGGCACCGTCGACTTGCCCGCGACGATGTCGCCGGGGGCGAGGTGGGGCACGAGGCCGTCGATGGCGGCGTCGACGTAAGTGAGGTCGGCGGCGTACCCGCCGGCCTGCTGCGGCGTGCCCACCCCGACGAAGTGGACCTTGGCGCCGGCCGCGGCGGACATGTCGGTGGTGAACGACAGCCGTCCCGAGGCGATCCCCTCGGTGAGGATGTCTTGCAGGCCGGGCTCGAAGAACGGCGCCTCGCCCTTGGACAGGGCCGCGACCTTGCGCTCGTCGACGTCGATGCCGACGACCTCGTGGCCGATGGAGGCCATCGCCGCCGCGTGCACCGCTCCCAGATACCCGCAACCGATCACCGAAAGACGCATGGCACTCCTCGCGCGCGTCCGGGGCCTCTCACCCCCACTGGACGAGCCGGACAGCCCCATTCATACCAAGGTCTCGTGTCGGCCGCGTAAACGCGCCGCACGGCGACGGGCGGGGGAGGGATGCCTAGGAGGTGCCGATCACGGCGTCGACGAGGGCCCGCATGTCGGTCTCGTCGAAGTGCTCCCGGCTGAGGGCGCGCAGGATGACCGCGCCGACCAGCGCGTCGGCGGCGGCGGCGAGCCGAGGCCCGGTGGCCCCGCCGAGCGCCTCGGACAGCCGGCCGCTGAGCGGTGCCGCGAGGATCTCGGACCGGAGGCGGCGGCCCGTCTCGGCGTTGCCGGCGGCCGCGGCGATGATCGAGTGCAGCAGGCCCTCGCCGTCGGCGCTGCCGCGGAGGGTGAACAGGTCGGTGAGCCACGCGGTGAGATCGGCCCGCGCGTCGCCCGTGCGGGGGAGGTCGCGGCGACCCCCGAGCAGCTTGCCCTCGAGGATGGCCTCGGCGATGACGTCGCCCTTGCTCGGCCACCAACGGTAGATGGTCTGCTTGCCCACCCCCGCCTGCCGGGCGATGCCCTCCATCGTGAGGTGGTCGTACCCGCGCTCCGCGAACAGCGCGACGGCGGCGTCGAGGATCGCGATGCGCGCGGCCTCGCTGCGCACGGGTCCACTGCGGGGGAGCGCCATGAGCACCTCTTTCAGACCGGGGCCACCGAGTCAAGACGAGACGGTGCGTGTTATCTTAGCAAGACTGGTCGGAGCCGACGGTGCTCCTCCGCGTGCACCGCACGAGAGGAGCCCCCGTGGCAGAACTGCTGCACCGCCTCGGAACGTTCGCCGCGCGTCGCGCGTGGACGGTCATCGTCGCGTGGGTGGTGATCCTCGGTGTCGCGGTCGGCGGCTTCCTCATCGGCTTCAAGGGGCTGAGCTCCAGCTTCGACATCCCCGGGACCGCGTCGGGCGACGTCATCGCCGAGCTCGAGGACGAGCTGCCCGACTTCAGCGGCGCCGCCGGAACGGCGGTGTTCCGCACCGACGACGGCTCGGCGCTCACGGACGAGCAGAAGGCCGAGATCTCCGCCCTGGTCGCCTCCGCGGGCGACCTGCCGGACGTCGCGGGCGTCACCGACCCGTTCGACGCGCAGCAGCAGCTCGACGACCAGCGCGCCCAGGTCGAGGACGGCCGGGCGCAGCTCGAAGCCGGCCGCGCGCAAGCCGAGGCCGGACAGGAGCAGCTCGACGCCGGCCGGGCGCAGCTCGAGGCGGGGCAGCAGCAGCTCGACGCCGGGCGCGCGCAGCTGGAGGCGGCGCCGCTGCCGGAGGCGCAGAAGGCGGCGCAGCTCGCCGCTCTCGACGCCCAGCAGCAGCAGCTCGACCAGCAGAGCGCCGCGCTGGAGCAGCAGCAGACGCAGCTGACCGACGGCCTCGCCGAGATCGCCGCCAACGAGGAGCAGCTCGAGCAGGGCGCCGAGCTGCTGTCCTACGCCGACGGCATCCGTCTCGTGTCCGAGGACGGCGCCACGGCCATCGTCAACATCTCCTTCAGCGAGCCGCGTCTGGAGCTCCCCGAGAGCTCGAAGGAAGCGGTCATCGAGCACTTCACCGCCGAGCCGGTCGACGGCGTCGGCGTCGCCTTCAACACCGAGATCGCGCAGGGCGTGCCCGAGATCCTCGGCGTCGGCGAGGCCATCGGCGTCGCGATCGCGGCCATCGTGCTGATCGTCGTGCTCGGCTCGCTGCTCGCGGCGTCGTTCCCCATCGTCACCGCGATCGTCGGCGTCGGCATCGGCGCGATGGCGACGCTGTCGTTCTCGGGACTCGTGCAGATGGCATCCGTCACCCCCATCCTCGGGGTGATGCTCGGCCTGGCGGTCGGTATCGACTACGCGCTGTTCATCATCTACCGGCACCGC
>VGAV01000277.1 GCA_016870695.1 Actinomycetota bacterium
CGCCGGGTTCGTCGAGTCGCCCAAGGGACTCACCCTCCGCCGTGTCACGGCCGGCGACGCCCTGCGGGAGGCCGCTCGTGCCTGAGGGCGACACCGTCTACCGCGCCGCCGCCAAGCTGACCGCGGCCCTCACCGGGCACACCGTGACCCGCTTCGACATCCGTGTGCCGGGCAGTGCCACGGCCGACCTTCGCGGCGAGAGGGTGCATGAGGTCGCCGCCCGCGGCAAGCACCTGCTGCACCGGATCGGCGAGTACACCCTCCACTCGCACCTGAAGATGGAGGGCCGGTGGGACGTCTATCGGCCCGGCGAGCGATGGCGACGCCCGGCCTTCAAGGCCCGGGCCATCGTCGGGGTCCGCGGGGCGGATGCCGTCGGGTTCGACCTCGCCATGGTGGAGGTCCTGCCCACACGCGAGGAGGACCGGGTCATCGGCCATCTCGGCCCCGATCTGCTCGCCGACGACTGGGACGAGGTGGAGGCCGTCCGCCGGGTCTCGGCCGACGACCGCCCCGCGCACGTCGCCCTCCTCGACCAGCGGAACGTCGCCGGATTCGGGAACGTCTACGCCAACGAGCTGCTGTTCGTGCGCGGCATCGCCCCGACCACGCCCGCGTCGGCGATCGACGTGCAGGCCACCATCGCCCTCGGCGAGCGCATGATCCGCGCCAACCTGCCGCGACCGGAACGCACCTTCACCGGCGACAGCCGCCCGGGCCGGCGATTCTGGGTCTACGGCCGCGAGGGGGCGCCCTGCCGGCGCTGTGGGACGCCCATCCGCGCGACGACGCTCGGCGCCTCGGCCACGAGCGAGCGCAACGTCTTCTGGTGCCCGCGCTGTCAGCCCGCCTGACAGGTCACGCGCGCCGCCAGGACTCCCGCGGACCAGGCTGTCAACCCAGGAGTCCCGATCGGTCGCGCGTGCGAGAACGGTCGTACACAAACACGGCGAACAGCGAGCATCCCCTCCCGCCAGCACCAGGAATCCGAAGCGGCAGGGGCGACGAACAACCATGCGAGGGAATGAAAACCGTCCCTCGACGGTTGTCAAACATGTCGGCCCGACCCGTTGGCCGACCGGAGGGGATCGTGGGAAAGAACTACATCGACATCGAGAACGACCATGGCGAGACGCTGCGCTATCGCAAGCACGTCAACGGTCGCGGACTCGTCGCGCACGGCGCGAAAGTCCACCCGTCGGCGCTGGTCGAGAACGGCGCCTACGTCGAACCCGGTGTGCAGATCGCGGCGGGTGTTCGAGTCGGTCGCGGCGCCTGGATCGAATCGGATGCCGTCATCGGACCGGAGGCCCGCATCGAGCCGCACGCGCACATCTGCGCGGGTGCGGTCATCGGAGCCGGCGCGCACATCGGCGTCCGCACGCAGGTCGGGCACAAGGCGCGAATCGCAGTCGGCTCGCTCATCGGCGACGACGAGATCATCAACGACGGCGAGGCCGTCGCCACCGACCGTCGAGGTCTTCGCCTGGCCGCCTGACGCGTCATCATCCACGACCCGCACGTCTCCTCGGAGCGTGCGGGTTTTTCTTTCCCCGCGGCCATCTCGACGTCCTCACGCCGAGGTGCCTCTCACGGGCGCTGACGTGCCGCACATGCACGCCCACCACCCCCGCCCGCGTGCATCCGCGCCACCTGACGGCACGCAGAGGGGCAGGGATGCCTCAGGCCAGCAGCACCAGGACCACCCCGAGCAGCGGCAGCGTCCCCTGGACGGCCGCCGGCCGCACGTACTTCCTCCCCGAGGTCACCAGCACCAGCGCCGCGGCGAGCATCGAACCGAGCGAGAACAGCAGCAGGGTGCGGCCCGCGACGTCGCCGGTGCCGTTCACGGCCCAGAGCACGACGCCGAGCAGCGCGCCCACCGCGAGGAACAGATTGTAGAACCCCTGGTTGTACGCCATCGGACGGGTGAGGTCGGCGGCGTCCTGGCTGGCCACGCCGAACCGCCGCCACACCGCCGGACGCGTCCACCGAATGCTCTCCATCACGAAGATGAGCACGTGCAGCAGGGCGGCGAGCGCCGCCACGGTCAGAGCGAGGATGCCGGGCATGCCCCCACGCTAGCCCCGGATACCCTGGATCCATGGCCTCCGGAAAGAGCTCCCGCGGACGCGCCCCGCGCGGCGGACGTCCGGCCGCCTCGCGGACGTCCAAGCCGGCGCCGGCGCGACGCCCCGCCCCCGCCAAGAAGCCGACCGCCGTCCCGCCAGCGGAGGAGCCGCGCGACTTCGTCCTCGGGGCGGTGCCGGGCGCGACGCCGGGCAAGTGGATCGGCCTGTGGCGGGAACGGATGCCGCACGTCACCCTCGACCTGCGCGCGATCACCGTGGCCGAGCAGCGCGCGGCCCTCGACGGACTCGACGCGGCCCTCGTCCGTCTGCCCGTGGCAGCGCCCGACGACCTGCACCTGATCCCGCTCTACGACGAGCTCCCGGTGGTCGTGATGGCGGCCGAGAGCGACCTGACCGCGGGCGAAGAGCTGGAGCTGGCCGATCTGGCGGGCGAGGTCGTCATCACGCCCCTCGACGACACGCTTGGCCTGAAGATCCGGGATGCCGCGGAGCCGCGCTTCGCGCCTCCGGCCGACGCGGCCGAGGCCATCGCGACCGTGGCCGCGGGGGTGGGCGTCGTCGTCGTCCCCATGTCGATCGCCCGGGCGAATCCGCGGCGCGACGTGGAGTTCCGCGTGCTGCGCGACGGGCCGACCTCGACGGTCGCCCTCGCCTGGCTGCGGGAGCGGACGACGCCGGACGTCGAGGCGTTCGTCGGGATCGTCCGCGGGCGCACCGCCCGCTCGTCCCGGTAGCGGCCGCCTCAGCGCTTGTGCGTGCGGCGCACCTCGTCGACGGTCGCGCCACCGCGCAGGCCCTGCGCCCGCGCCGCCCGCAGGACGGCCTCCGCGTCGGCCGTCGCCTCCTCCGTCCGCGCGGTGAGGTCGACGCGGACGGGGGTGGGGAGCCGCTTGCGCTCCCGGTCGCGTACCGCCGCCGCCATCACCTCGGCGACATCGACGGGGTCCCCGGCGAGGCTGCGCACATCGGCGCCGCAGCCGAGCTCGTCGGCGGCGGCCCGCAGCGCGGTCATCACCTCGTCGAGGTGTTCGACGTCGGTCACGAGCAGCGTGGCGGAGGTCATATCTCCATTGTCCGCCCGACACCACCGCCGGGGGGCCGGCCGGGCCGCGCATAGAATTTCGGGGTGTCCGGTCGTCTGCTCTACGTCTGCGCGCGTCCGCAGCGCGACGCCGCCGTCGCCGAGTGGGCGTCCTTCCGGGACGGACTGGGCGTCTCGGACGACGACCTCGTCCACCACGACCTCGTGCGCGAGCCGCTTCCGGACGACCTCGAGCGCTTCTCCGGGGTCGTCGTCGGCGGAAGCCCCTTCAACGTGACGGACCCGGACAAGACGCCGACGCAGCTCCGCCTGGAGGGCGACCTGGAGCGTCTCGCCGCCGCGGCGATCGACGGCCGGACGTCGGCGATGTTCACTTGTTTCGGCATCGGCGTGGTCACGCGCCTCCTCGGCGGCGACGTCACCCTGGACCACCCCGAGGACACCGGCCCCACCGACGTCGAGCTGACCCCGGAGGGGCGCACGGACGACCTCTTCGGCCTGCTCACGCCGCGGTTCCAGGCCCTGACCGCCCACAAGGAGGCCTCGGCATCCGTCCCGCCCGGCGCGACCCTCCTCGCTTCGAACGACCTGTGCCCCGTGCAGGCGTATCGCGCGGGTGACGCGCTGTGGGCGACGCAGTTCCACCCCGAGCCGACGACCGACGCGTTCGTCGCGCGGATGGCGGTCTACCGCGAGGCGGGGTACTTCGACGCGGACGCCTTCGACGAGGTGTCGGCCTTCGTCCGCACGGCCTCCGTCGAGCAGCCGACGCTCCTGCTCCGGTCGTTCGCCGCGCGCGTCCTCGCCTGACGCCGCCTCCCCGGACGGGATGCCGCCGTGTCAAGCCCTCCGCCCAGAAGTCGCTAGCTTTTCTAGTGTTCTCGCATGAGTACAACAGGGAAGGCGCGAGGCGCGGACCTCGCGCGGCAGATCGTCGTCCTCTCCGCGGTGTCGTTCATGCTCATCGCGGCGGTCGTCGGGGC
>VGAV01000278.1 GCA_016870695.1 Actinomycetota bacterium
AGTTCGCCCTCGTCGTCGACGAAGCCCTCGAGGCCGAGCTCGGCGCCAAGCTCGAGATCTTCGTCGACGCCCGCAACGCGGACGAGGGCGCCGACCTCGCCCCGTACGGGTGGGCCAAGCTCGCCGAGCACGCCGCCCGGTCGGGGCTGAAGGTGGCCCTGCGCGAGACCACGTGGTTCCGGTTCCCGGAGTCCTACGACATCGGCGACAAGTTGCTCGTGCACATCGGGCCGATGCAGCTCGAGGACGCAATCACCCAGATCGACATCGTCCACGACGTCGACAAGGGCATGTCCATCGTCCCGACCATCGGGACCGCTCTCGACGACCCGCAGTCGCGGCTCGTCGGATTCGTCAAGAACGTCGCGACCGCCGTGCGCGGTCTGCAGAGGAGGTGACCCGTGACCATCACGTCCAAGGGCTACACGGGCAGCGTCAACTACGCCGACTGGGCGGTGCTCACCAGCCACCTCAGTGCGCAGTACACCGTGTTCGGCGCCGACGCGCTCAAGGTCGGCCCCGGCCCAGGCGACCGCGGCATCGCGATCCAGCCCGGCCCCGCCGCCGGTCAGGGGATCTACGACCTATCGGACGCCGTGGAGACGCTGGCCGGAACGCCCGTCGCGTCTGGCGACCGCTGGGATCTCGTCGCGCTCCGCCGCGACTGGGGGGCCAAGAAGACCATCCCGGTCATCATCGAGGGCACCGCCAACCGCGGCATCCCCAACCGCCAGCGCACCATCGGCATGCGCGATGACCACCCGCTCGCGCTCGTCCGCTTCGCCGCCGGGCAGACCACGGTCCAGGACGTCATCGACCTCCGTGTCTGGGGCGGCGACGGCGGCCTCGTCGCTGCCGACCCGCTCGTGCGCGACTTCCTCGACCGCGTCGGCACCCGTGTGCTCATCAACGGCGTCGAGTGGGCGCGGGATCTCAGCGGCACCGGCCAGCCCATGTGGCGCATTGTCGGAGCCGGCCGCCTGCTGTCGGTGCTCGAGCTGACCTGGGACAACCTGCCCCCATCCGGCGACCCGGAGCTCAACCGCGCGGGCGTCAAGGTGTGGGGTCTCCCGGTCCAGACCATCGCTCGCGTCAACTTCGACGACCCCGGCGTGCCCTACCGCGTCGAGGGGTACGCGTGCGGGTTCTGGGGCTCGGAGGGCGTCAACGCCGGCAACCGCCACGACTTCGACTTCGTCGTCGGCGGAACCGCGACCTACACCTGGCTGCCGCCCGCCGACGGCTTCGACTTCCGCAACTGGCGGTCGTGGACGACACCCCCATCTCGGCAGGTGTTCACCGGCAAGCAGGAAGTCATCTTCCGGGCACGCCGCATCTACGGCCAGCCCTACGGCGCCGTCCGCCCTTCCGAGAGCACCGTCATCGCGTCCATCTACTCGGCCTGAACCACGACACACAGAGGAGAACGAACATGGGATACGCCACCCCGGCGAGCGTCGGCATCAGCGACGACCGCGACGAGCACCTCGCCCGGCGCTCGCTCGAGCCCGGCACCGACTACATGACCGCCTACGGCACGGACCTCCGGATGCCCGCCGCGGGAACCGTCGTCTACGTCGACAACGACCCCGCCGGCGCCGAGGGACGGCGCTTGCAGATTAACCTCGACGACGGCCGCGTCGTCGACATGATCCACCTGCATCGCATCCACGTGAAGGCCGGCACCCGAGTCGCGCGCGGGCAGACGGGTGTCTGCCAGTCCGGCGGGTCCGGCTTCGGGAAGGACCGGCACTACGAGCCGCACGTGCACGTCACGCTCCGCGCCCGCACCGGCCTGGCGTACTCGCAGACCATCGACTTCGAGGACTTCGTCGGCGACGAGGCGGGCGCTCCCGCCTTCCCGCTCCCGAGCGGCTGCTACTTCGGCCCGAAGGAAGGGCCGCGCGAGAGCGTCTCGGGATACTTCTCGCACCGCGAGGATCTCCGCCGCTGGCAGCAGCGCATGGCCGACCGCGGATGGCCGATCAAGCCGGACGGACTCTACGGAGACCAGACCGGCGACATCGCCGAGGCGTTCCAGACCGAGAAGGGTCTCGTCGTCGACCGCAAGATCGGACCCTCCACGTGGGCCGCCGCGTGGACGTCGCCGGTCACGTGAGCTTCGACGAACTCGTCCTGGGCGGCAGCGTCGAGGACGCCGCCGCCCGTCGGCGGGCGGCGCGGGAGAACCCGCCGCCCGCCGCGCCCCTGCCGCCGCGGCACGCACGCCGTCCGCGGCCCATCTCGACGCTCGTCTACGCAGCCGCCGGTGTCGCAGCCGGCGGTGGCATCGGCCTCGCCGGCCTGAGCATCGCGATGCTGCTGGGGGTGTTCGGTGAGTAAGGCCGAGGTGCGCGCGTTCTTCGAATGGGCGCGCCGCCACCCCGTTCTCGCCGGCGTCCTCGGCCTGTCGGTCGCATTCGTATGCGTCTCCGTCGTGCTGCTGTTCATCGTCCCGCGCAGCCCGCTCGACGGAGGCACCGAACGCATCATCGTCCAGGTCATCTCATCCGCCGCCCTCGTGCTCGCCGCGTCGCTACCGGTGCTGCTCTCGACCCGCAAGTCGGTCGAGAAGGTCGCCGCGGACACGGCCATCGTGCGCGCCGAGGTGAAGAACAGCCACACCACTAACCTCCGCGAGGAGAGCGACGAGCGGCACGACGCCGTCATGGATCTGCTCACCGAGCTCCGCGAGGAGATGCGCGAAACCCGGGCCGACGTCCGCGGTCTCCGTCGCGACGGCGGCCGCCAGGACGACCGCCTGCAGCGCCTCGAGGACGTCGTATTCGTTCACCCCGCCTCGCACGAGCGAGACGCCCCCACCGACTAGGAGACCACCGCCCATGCTCACCCGTCAGGCGATCATCATCGCCACCATCCGGACCGCCATCCCCGGGGCCGTCGGCTGGCTGCTCGCGATGCTCATCGCGCGCATCCCCGCCGTCGCCGACGTCATCGCCACCGTCGACGTCGTGCTCGCCGCATCCGCTCCCGGCGTCCCGGGCCTGACCGTGGCGGCGCTGCTCAACGCGGCGCTGGTCGGCCTCGCCGTCGCCGCGTACTACTGGCTCGCGCGTGAGCTCGGACGGCGGTGGCCCATCGTCGAACGGTTCCTGCTCGGCTCCGCACAGCAGCCCATCTACGCCACCCGGGGCAGCGACGGGATCTGGAACATCACCGGCATGCCCGACCCGTCCACGTCCACCCGCGAGCAGTGGCAGGCCGCCCGCGAGCGTCTTGAGAAGGAGGAAGGCGCGTGAGCCTCGTCGACTACTTCCAGACCCCGTTCGCCTACAACCCGCTGACGAACACCCTGGTCACGGACGCCGCTTTCACGGTGCACCTGCCGACGGACACGGGCTTCACCTCACCGCTCGCGGTGCGCGAACCTGACAGCGGCGCTGCGATCACCGACCTGCGTTCGAACTCGGTCGGCGCGCTGCCGGAGTTCGCTGTCGCGAACGAGCCCCCGCAGGTGATCCTGCGGTCCGGCGTGTTCACCACCATTCTGACGTCGGTCTATGGCGCGGTGCGCGCCGCGGGCCTGGACCCGGAGACGGTGCAGAAGGCCATCACCGCGGGCTCCGACTCCAAGGTGAATCTCGAGCAGGCGAAGCTGGCGGCGGGAGAGGCGGTCGTGGCCCGTGACGAGGCCAAGGCCGTCGGCAACACGAACGACACCATCATCGCGGGCCGACTGCGGGACAAGACGTCGCAGTCGTACAAGGAGCTCTCGGGCACGATTGGTGCGGTGACCGAAAAGGTGTTCGCTCGGGTCCTCCTGCCTGCCGCCTACGGCGCCAAGGGCGACGGAGTCGCGGACGACGCTGGCGCGCTACAGGCGCTTCTGAACGATGCTCGCGAGGGCGATATCTGCGAGCTCGGCGGCGCGGGGATCATCTACAACATCGCCGCCACTCTGCTCCCCAAGAGCGGAATCACCATCCGCTCCTACGGGGCCGCTATTCGCGCGATGGCAGCCCTGGCCGGAGCTCAGCACATCCGTGTTGGGACGACCGTCCGCGGAGTGACGATCGACGGTGTCGTGTTCCTCGCCCCACAGGTGACGCTCAGCGACACCGGCACGGTCGTCCGCGTC
>VGAV01000279.1 GCA_016870695.1 Actinomycetota bacterium
GCCGAGCCAGATGGACGCGCCGAAGAGGTTCACGGTCCCGATGGTCGGGTGTTCCGCGGTCAGGAGTCCGATCCCGGAGTCGACGACGAGGAAGCCGCCCATGCCGGTCAGCGCGACCGCCGCGACAAGATGGCCCACGGCGACGGAACGATGGAAGCCGTAGGGATGCCGCGGAGTCGGGCGCCGTCGGCTGACACGGACGGCCATAAGGAATGCCAGCGGCGGAATGAACGACAGCAGGTCCTCCGCCCACGCCGCCTTCATCGCCTGCGAGTTGCCGAGGACGAGGAGCACGAGCGTCGCGGTCACGACGAGACAGCCGATCGTCACCCACTCGAGCCGGATCGCGCGGCGGAGAGCCTCGGCCTGCCGGTCGGGGAGGGTGGTGCTGCCGAACGTCACCGGGCTCGTGGTCTCGGGGCTCATCGGGCCATCTCCTCATCGAGGAACGTCTCGAGCCGCGAGAGGAACGCGTTCTCGCCGAGCGGCACGAGCATGACGAGCTTCGCCGTACGGCCGTCGTCGAGCGTCGCCTCGGCGTAGGGCCGCGTCATGCCGGCCTTGTCCGTCCAGGGCGTCTTGTCGGTGAGACCGCCGGCGACGACATCGAGATCGCCGTTCTCGAGCCCGCGCACCAGCGCCTCCTCCGCGCCGACCGTCCACTCGACCTCGGCGTCGAGGGAGTCGGCGAACGCCCGGATCGCCTCGACGTCCCTGCCCGTCGGCTCGCCGCCATCGACCCGGACGAACGTGCCGTTGGGGGTGACGCCCGCGTGCAGCTGTCCGCCGGTCACGCGATCGAGGGTGCCGTCGGGGTCGCGGGGGATCTGCAGGCCGCACCCCGTGAGGCCCGCAGCGAGCATCAGGGCGGCTCCGGTCGCGACACATCTGCGCCAGGACATGGGACCTCCTCGCTGTCGTCCTCGGATCCTGGACCGGGCGGCCCGCCCTCGTCGCGGGGGTTGCGCCGCCGCCCCTCCCGTCCCCCTCCGCCCCGCGGGGCCGTGACTTGCCGCACATGTACGCGCGGCGGGGCTCCCCGCGTACATGCGCGGCAAGTCAGCGCTGTACGGCGGAGGGGGTGCGGGGCCGGGGCGGGGCCTAGGCTGGCGCGATGACCACCTGGCGCGACGTCGGACTCGTCGCCCTCGGCGGGACGCTCGGCACCGCCGCCCGCGCCGGTCTCGGCCTCGTCGCCGGCGGCCTCGGTCCGGCCCTCGTCCCGCTGATCAATGTGGCGGGGGCGTTCCTCATCGGCATCCTGTTCGGGATCGGATCCCGGATGCCGCCGACCCCACGCGCGCGTCGCACCCAGCTGTTCATCGGCACCGGTGTGCTGGGCGGCTTCACGACCTACAGCGCCCTCGCCGTCGAGGCGGCAGACCCCGCCCTGCTGGGGTGGGGGATCGCGACGGTCGTCCTCGGCACGGGAGCAGCATGGGCGGGCCTCCTCCTCGGTCGTCGCGGCCGGAGAGCGGCATGACACCGCTCGTCTTCGTCGCGGTCGCGGTCGCCGGGGGCGTCGGTGCGGCGCTGCGGTTCCTCGTTGACACGTCCGTGCGGCGGGTCGCGGGCGACCGCTTCCCGTGGGGCGTGCTCGCGGTCAACCTCTCCGGGGCCCTGGCGCTCGGCATCCTGACGTCCCTCGCCGCCGACGCGACGTGGCGCAGCGTCGTCGGCACCGGCCTGCTCGGCGGTTACACGACGTTCTCGGCCGTTGCGGTGACGACGGTTCTGCTCGCAGAGGAGGGCCGCGCCCGCGCGTCGGTCGTCTACGCCGCGATGTCGTTCGTCGGCTCGGTCGCGTTCGCCGCGCTCGGACTCGCCCTCGGCCACGCGCTGGCCGGCTGACGCGACGCCGGCCTCGCAAACCGACGCGCATCTCGCCGTTCCGGCCGGGAATCCTGCGAGAACGGCCGCCTTCTGCGAGGAACGTGCCGGCGACGCGGCCCGACTGTCTCGACGCGGGGCGCAACCCCGCCGTCCCGGGGGGGGCGGCATGCAATACTCGCATTCGATACACCTCTGTATCGAAACGCCGCGTTGCGGCATCCGATCCGCCCCCCGGAGGCCTCCGTCGTGTCCTACCTGGCTGTCCTGAGCCTGAGGAACCGCGCGCTCATCGCGCTCGTGACCATCGTCGCCGCCCTGTTCGGCGGTCTGGCGCTGACGAGCCTCAAGCAGGAGCTGATCCCGTCGATCGAGTTCCCGCAGCTCGCCGTCGTGACCACGTACCCCGGCGCGTCGCCGGACGTCGTCGAGGCGGACGTGTCAACACCGATCGAAAGCGCGATCCAGGGCGTGGAGGGACTCGAGTCGACGACGGCCACCAGCACGACGAACGCGTCGATCGTGTCCGCGTCCTTCACGTACGGCACCGACCTCGCCACGGCGGAGCAGAAGATCCTCGCGGCGATCGGGCGCATCGACGACGACCTGCCGGACTCGGCCGACACGACCGTCGCCTCCGCCAGCATCGACGACTTCCCCGTGATCCAGCTGGCGGTGACGGGGTTCGCGGATGCCGAGACGATCCAGTCCACGCTCGAGTCCTCGGTCATCCCCGAGCTGCAGGACATCGACGGCGTCAACGCCGCCCAGGTCGTCGGCGGGGTCGGACAGCGCGTCACCATCACCCCCGACACCGCGGCGCTCGCCGAGCGGGGCTTCTCGCAGCAGGCCATCACCGACGCCCTCGACGCCAACGGCGTGCTCTTCCCGGGCGGTGCGCTGACCGAGGGCGACGAGACGCTCACCGTGCAGACCGGGGCCAAGCTCACGAGCGTCGAGGACGTCAGCGCTCTGCCGCTGGTCCCTACCGACGCGGAGCAGTTCGCCGCGGGAGCCACGACGATCGGCGACGTCGCTGCGGTCGTCCAGGAGCAGGACCCGGTCACGACCCTGTCTCGCGTCGACGGTCAGGACGCCCTGACCATCGCCGTCACCAAGCTGCCGGCCGCCAACACCGTCGACGTCTCGCGCGGCGTCCTGGCCGTGCTGCCCGACCTCGAGGACGCTCTCGGCGGGGCGCAGTTCACCGTCGTGTTCGACCAGGCGCCCTTCGTCCAGCAGTCGATCGAGGCGCTCGCGCAGGAGGGCCTGCTCGGCCTCGCTTTCGCCGTCGTCGTCATCCTCGTCTTCCTGATGTCGGTGCGGTCGACGCTCGTCACGGCGATCTCCATCCCGACCAGCGTGCTCGCGACCTTCATCGGCCTGCAGGCGTTCGGGTACTCGCTGAACATCCTCACGCTGGGCGCGCTCACCATCGCCATCGGCCGCGTCGTGGACGACTCCATCGTCGTTATCGAGAACATCAAGCGGCACTACGTCGGCGACGCGGAGAAGATCCCGACCATCATCCGCGCCGTCCGCGAGGTGGCCGCCGCCATCACGGCATCCACGATCACCTCCGTCGCGGTGTTCCTTCCGATCGCGTTCGTCGGCGACGTGACCGGGGAGCTGTTCCGCCCCTTCTCGCTCACGGTGACGCTGGCGATGACCGCCTCGCTCCTCGTGTCGCTGACGATCGTGCCCGTCCTGGCATCCTGGTTCCTCAAGCCGGGAAAGGTCGTCCGGGATGCCGCCGGCGAACCCGTCGACCCCGAGTCCCCCTCCGCCCCGCCCTCCCGGCTGCAGAAGGCGTATGTGCCGGTCCTCAGCTGGACGCTGAAGCACTCGTGGGCCACGCTGGGCGTCGCCCTTCTCGTGCTCGGCGGCACCGTGGCGACGTATCCGCTGCTCAAGACCGACTTCCTCGGCGACTCCGGCCAGAACACCTTCACCGTCACCCAGGAGATCGGGGCCGCCCCCAGCCTGGATGCCGAGAACGCCGCGGCGCAGCGCGTCGAGGACGTGCTGCTCGACATCCCGGGTGTCGAGACCGTGCAGACCTCCATCGGGTCGAGCGGTTCGGCCCTCCGCGACGCCTTCTCGGGCGGCGGGTCCGGGATCACGTACTCGATCACCACCGAGTCCGGCGCCGACCAGGTCGACCTGCGCGAGCGGGTGCGGACGGAGCTGTCCGCCCTCGACGGCGCGGGGGAGATCGAGGTCGCCGCGGCGGGCGGCGGCTTCGGCTCGAGCGACATCTCCGT
>VGAV01000280.1 GCA_016870695.1 Actinomycetota bacterium
CGACTTCGCCGAGATGCTGCTGCGCATGTACCTGCGCTGGGCCGAGCGTCACAAGTACCCCGTGAAGGTCATGGACACGTCGTACGCCGAGGGCGCCGGCATCAAGTCCGCGACTTTCGAGATCGACGTGCCCTACGCCTACGGCACCCTCTCGGTCGAGGCCGGCACCCACCGCCTCGCCCGCATCAGCCCCTTCGGCGGCGCCGACAAGCGGCAGACGAGCTTCGCCGCGGTCGAGGTCATCCCCGTCATGGAGGAGGCCGTCGAGGTCGAGGTTCCCGAGAACGACATCCGCGTCGACGTGTTCCGCTCGTCGGGCCCCGGTGGTCAGTCGGTCAACACGACCGACTCCGCCGTGCGGATCACGCACATCCCGACGGGCCTGGTCGTCTCGATGCAGAACGAGAAGTCCCAGATCCAGAACCGCGCCGCCGCCATGCGCGTGCTGCAGACGCGCCTCCTCCTGCTGAAGCGCGAAGAGGAGGCCGCCAAGAAGAAGGAGCTCGCGGGCACGATCACCGCGAGCTGGGGCGACCAGATGCGCTCCTACTTCCTCTACGGTCAGCAGCTCGTCAAGGACCTCCGTACCGGCTACGAGGTCGGCAACCCCGCGGTCGTCTTCGACGGCGACCTCGACGGCCTGATCGCCGCCGGGATTCGCTGGCGCAAGCGCAAGGACGACGACGACTGATCGACGAATGGATGCCACCGGGTGGCATCCATTCTTCGTCCGGCCCCGGGGACACGGCGCGTCCTGACGGGCGTATCGCGACGCGCGCTTAGGCTCATCGAGCCATGATCCGGTTCGAGAATGTCACCAAGCGGTATCGCGGCACCACGAAGCCCGCGCTGAACGCGGTCGACTTCGAGGTGCAGCGCGGGGAGTTCGTCTTCCTCGTCGGAGCCTCGGGGTCGGGGAAGTCGTCCTGCCTCCAGCTCATCCTGCGGGCCGAGACGCCCAGCGAGGGACGCGTCGTCGTCCTCGGGCGGGACCTGCGCACCCTGTCCAACCGCAAGGTCCCGTACTTCCGGCGCCATATCGGGTCGGTGTTCCAGGACTTCCGCCTGCTGCCGAACAAGACCGTCGCGCAGAACGTCGCGTTCACGCTGCAGGTCACGGGTGCCTCGCGCGGCTTCATCCAGCAGGCCGTCCCCGAGGTGCTCGCGCTCGTCGGCCTGGACGGCAAGCAGAAGCGTCTGCCGCACGAGCTGTCCGGCGGCGAGCAGCAGCGCGTCGCCATCGCCCGCGCGCTGGTCAACCGTCCGCAGGTGCTCCTCGCCGACGAGCCGACCGGAAACCTGGACCCCGGCACGTCGATCGACATCATGCAGCTGCTCGCGCGCATCAACGCCGGCGGCACGACCGTTGTCATGGCCACGCACGAGGCCGGGTTCGTCGACCAGATGCAGCGCCGCGTCATCGAGCTCAAGGGCGGCGAGATCATCCGCGACGAGCGTCGCGGCGGCTACGGCGACACCTCCGGTCTCCCGCGTCTGGCCCCCGAGGTCGAGCGCGGGGCGGCCGCGGTGGCCGCGCTGACCGCCGTCCTCGAGGTGCAGCGCGAGGTCGCCCACGGGGCGACCGGACCCCTGGATGCCGCTGTCGTCCCCGCCCACGTCGTCCCGGCGCCGACGCCGGCCCCGGCCGCCGCGGCGAGCCCCCGGCCGACGTCCGCCGCCGACGCGCGTCCCTCCGCCGAGCCCCGTCCGTCCGCCGAGGACCGTCCGCCGGCGGAGACCGCCGCGCCGCGGACCACGCGACCCGCGCCGGCCTCGGAGGAGCAGCGGCCCGAGCCGGCCGCCGAGCCGCGGGAGCCCGGCACGTCCACGCGCTCCATCCCCGTCACCACGCCCGATGTCGACGCGCTCGGGCTCGCCGACCGTCTCGGGCTCGGCGACCGCAAGAACCGCGACGAAGTGGGACCGACCTCATGAGACTCGGACTGATCCTCTCCGAGGCCTTCACGGGCCTCCGGCGCAACGCCTCGATGGTGATCTCGGTCATCCTCGTCACCTTCGTCTCGCTGACCTTCGTCGGTGCCGCGATCCTCATGCAGATGCAGATCGGCAAGATGCAGGACTACTGGAAGGACCGTGCCCAGGTCGGCGTCTTCATGTGCGCGACCGTGTCGGACGCGCCCACCTGCGCCGCCGGTCAGGCCGCGACCGAGGACCAGATCCAGGCGGTGCGGGCGACCCTCGAGGGGGAGGCCCTGGCGCCGCTTATCCGGAACTTCACCTACGCGACGAGCGACGAGGTGTACGCGGACGCCCAGGGGCAGCTGCCCGCCGACATCGCCGGGGTCGTCACGCCCGACCAGTTCAACGCCACCTTCAGCATCAACCTCGTCGACCAGAGCCAGTCCGACGTCATCCTGGAGGCCTTCAGTGGCCAGGCCGGCGTCGAGGAGGTCGCGGACCAGATGCAGTACCTGGAGCCGTTGTTCCAGGCCCTGACGGTGGCGACCTACATCGCGATCGGCATCGCCGGACTGATGCTCATCGCCGCCGTGCTGCTCATCGCCACGACGATCCGCCTCTCGGCCTACGCCCGCCGACGAGAGCTCGGCATCATGCGCCTGGTGGGGGCGTCCAACCGGTTCATCCAGACGCCATTCATCCTCGAGGGTGTGCTGGCGGCGCTCATCGGATCCGCGCTCGCGAGCGTCGCGGTGTGGGGGATCGTCAACGTCGGCGTCAACGACTATCTGCGCAGCCGCATCACCTTCATCACCTCCTGGGTGAACGGAGGGGACGTGGCGCTCGTGGTCCCCGTGATCGTCGTCATCGGCGTGGTGCTCGCGGCGTTCAGCGCCGGGTTCGCGATCCGCCGCTGGTTGCGGACCTGATCGTGAGCGTGCGCGCCGGGACCGTCGGGCATCGGGTAGGCTGAAGGGCTCTGTGTGCCCATGATCATGAGGAGGTGGCACCATGCCTCGTGAGCAGGGTGAGAAGCTCATCGCGTCGAACAAGAAGGCGCGTCACGACTACGCCATCGAGAAGACGTACGAAGCCGGACTGGTGCTCACCGGCACCGAGGTGAAGTCGCTGCGCCAGGGGCGCGCGAACCTCACCGACGGCTACGCGTACATCGACGGTGGTCAGGCGTTCCTCGACGCCGTCCACATCCCGGAGTACTCCCAGGGCCACTGGACCAACCACTCCGCCAAACGCACTCGCAAGCTGCTCCTCCACAAGGAGGAGATCATCAAGCTCTCGCACGCGGTCGCCGCGGGCGGCTACACGCTGGTGCCGCTGCGGCTGTACTTCCTCGACGGCCGCGCCAAGGTGGAGATTGCCGTGGCGAAGGGCAAGCGCGAGTTCGAGAAGCGCCAGACGATCCGCGAGCGCGAGGACAAGCGTGAGGCCGAGCGGGCCATGCGCACCAAGAACCGCCTGGGGGACTGACTCCGGCTCAGCTCGCCCGGAACCGTCCCTCGACCACGGTCGAGACGACGACGTCGACCGGCTGCAGGCTGAACCCCGGGCCCGCGTCCCCGTGCGCCGCCATCGCCCGCGCAGCGAACGGCGTCGGCTGCTCGGGGCGGCCGCCGAGGAGCCCGACGTCCGCGACCTCGACGGGGACGATGGATGCCGCCCCGAGCGCGTCCGCGTACGCCTGCGCCCGCTCGACCGCTGCTCGCACGGCATCCGCGGCCACCTCGCGCTCGACGCGGGCACGCAGGTCGGGGGTGAGACCCCAATCGACAGCGACGACCTGCACGTCGTCGGACTCGGCGACGTCCCCCAGCCACCACGACAGGGCCGCCGCGTCGACGAAGGTGGCGCTGACATCGACGCTCGCGTGGTGGACGAGGGGGAGCTGCGCGCCGTCGGAGCTCCACGGGCGCTCGGACCAGACGGTGGCACGTCCGCTGTTCCACTCGGACACCTCCCCGGACCGCTGGTGCGCCACGAGGCCGTCCTGGACGACCGCGGCCTGCCGCTGCACGCGTTCGACGACGGGGCCGCGCTCCGGTCCGTCCGCGCGGACGGCGATCCGGACGACGGCCTGCTCCGCGGTGACCCGTCGCTCGCTCTCGCCCCGCACCGTGATCACGACGTCGTTCATGCAGCGAGCCTAGACG
>VGAV01000281.1 GCA_016870695.1 Actinomycetota bacterium
CCACCGAGGGCACCGATACCGCCAGGGACGGCGGTCTGCGAGATGCGCACCGACGCCAACCGCACTGACATGAGTGTTCCGCGCTGTCCTGACGGGGCGATCTCGCTCAGCCAGGAGAGGGTCAGCGGCTGACAGAAGCCATTGAGCAGGCCGAACATCGCGCAGACACCGACCGTCCAGACTGGACCGAGCGGCAGAGCGACAGCAGTCAGTGCCACGGCAGAAACCGCGATGCTCCCCACCATGAGCCGACGGCGGCCCACGACTCGGATGACCGCGCCCAGTCCGACGCGGGACAGCATTCCCGCGGCCGCTCGGGCGACGAGCATCGCGCTCACCACGGCGGCGGGGTAGCCGAGCTCGTATCCGAGCGCCGGGAAGTAGATGAGGGTGATCTCGACGGCGGTAACGACGACGCTGCTGGCCAGCACGGCCCGGAGGACGGCGGGCTCACGCAGCATGTTTCGCACGGGGACGGTGCGGGGCCGCTCGGACGGCGCGTGCCGAGGACTGCTGCGCAGCAGAACCGCGGCGAACAGGCCCAGCGCGGTGATGACGACAGAGAGGACGAACTGCAGGCGCAGATCGGGAGTGGCCGCGATCCCGGCGTTGACGGCCAGCAGCGCCCCGCCGACGCCTTGACCGAGCGAGACGGAGAAGGCGTACGCGCCGAAGACCGTGTCCCGACGCGCGGGCTCGGTGCGATTGGCGAGAAGCGCCTGATCGCAGACGACAGTGATGAGATGGCCCAGGCCGAAGGCCGTGGTGGCCACCAGGATCGCGACGATGCTCTGATGTCCGAGCAGGGCCGTGACCGCCGCGCCGAGCATGAGGGCACCGCCGGCAACTCCCAGCGCCCGCTCGCCGATACGGTCGGCGAGCCGGCCCGCGGGGATGGCCAGGCCGAGCCCAGGAAGGGCGAAGGCGGCGGAGAGCACGCCCAGCCACTCGCTGCCGAGACCCGCCTCGAGTGCGGCGTAAGACAAGGACGGCCGCAGACAGTACGTTACGACCTGCAGGAGCAGGGAGTGCACGAGGAGGACCCCAAGGGTCCCGCGGTTCCATCCCCCGTGCTGCATCCGCGCCCCCTCCGTCTCGCCGCATCGCTTGTCGCAATGCACAGCGCAACGATGCGCAAACTATCCATAGGATAGCTCGATGGACGACCGTCGCAACTTCGACACCTCCCGCGACATCCCGCTGTCCCAGGGGCCCCCGTCGCCCAGAGCACGCAACACCGCGCGCTACAGTGGCCGGAGGAATACCGGAGGGGGAGCAATGCCGCGTGTCACCGTCGAGAAGAGACCGAGCCTTCATGAGATCGCCCAGCACGCCGGGGTCTCCGTCTCGACGGTCTCACGGTTCGTGAACGGTCAACTGTCCCTCTCCCCCGCCACCGAGTCACGTGTCCGCGGGGCCATGTCCGAGCTCGGCTGGTCGCGCACCGCCAAGACGAGCCGTACGCGCGCCGCCCGCACCGACGTCATCGGCCTGGTCGTCCCGCAGATCGGCAACATGTACTTCGGCCGCATCGCCGAGCGCATCGTCGCCGCGGCGGAGGCTCAGGGCCTCTCCGTCATGACCGTCTCCACCTTCAGCCACGCCCGCAAGGAGCACGACTACGTCGAGCTCCTCCTGGACCGCGGCGTCGACGCCATTGTCTACGCGGGAAACCACACCACAAACGAGGCGCTCTCGCAGGCGGTCAGCCAGGGCGTGCCCGTCGTCGTGATCGACGAGGCGATCGCGGATGCCACTCCGCACGACACCGTTCTCGTCGACGACTACGCCGGGGCTTATCAGGCCGTCGCGCACCTCGCGGCGGCCGGCCACGAGCGGATCGCCTTGGTCAGCGGCCCCTCCGGCCTGAACTCGGTGCGCGAGCGACGGCGCGGTTGGGAGGACGCGCTCGTCAAGGCGGGCATCGATCCCGCTCGTCAGGTGGTGCACTCCGGCCCGTTCTCCGAGGACTTCGGCGCGGGCGCCCTGTCGCACCTACTGTCGGCGGACGAGCAGCCCACCGCTGTCTTCGCGGCGAGTGACACGATCGCCCTCGGGATCCTGGCGGGGGCCGCCAGTTATGGCCTCCGCATCCCGGCGGACCTCTCCGTCGTGGGCTTCGACGACGTCCCCGCGGCGGGCTACGTCTCTCCGCGCCTGACGACCGTGCGCACCCCCGCCGAGAAGATGGCCGCGACGGCGGTCTCGATGGTCATCGAGCGCCTCGATGATCCGGGCCGCGACGCCCGCACGGCGACCGTGCCGGTCGCGCTCGTGCTCGGCGGGACGGTCGCTCCGCCCGCCGGCGCCTGATCGCAGCGGTAACCCTCGACCCTCTTCCCTCCGGCGCCCGCGCGCGGATGATCGCCGGCGGGTGACGCTGCGCCTTCCTGCGCGCGCCTCTCCGTGTGACGACACCGGCGCCCCCGCCGCGCTCCGGCAACGCGCCCCTCTCGCGTACCGCCGGACCCGACCGGGCACTTGTTACACCGCCGTAACTCCGGAAGCGCGCTCCGGTAACAACAACGCGGTTAATTTATGCGCAACGTAGCGCAACGAAGTCCTCTCTTCTCTGCGCCCCACCTGTCCGGAGCTGGAGAAGCATGTGATCCGACTCATCGCTACACGCATCGCGGTATCGATCCCCGTGCTGTTCATCATGACGATCCTGACGTTCTTCCTCGCGTCGCTGGTCCCGGGCGATGCCGCCACCCAAATCCTGGGCCAGGACGCCACCCCCGAGCGGATCGCGCAGCTGAACGCCGACCTGGGCCTCGACCGCCCCGTCATCGTGCAGTACTTCGACTGGCTCGCCGGCGTCTTCCGCGGCGATCTCGGGACCTCGCTCTTCAGCGGGGAGCCCGTAACGCGTCTGCTCGAGCAGCGCTTCTGGCCCACCTTCTGGCTCGCGACCTTCGCCGCTCTCGTCTCCGCGGTCATCGGCGTCACCTTCGGCGTCGTCGCGGCCGTGCGCGGCGGCTGGATCGCCCGCGTTCTCGACGGGCTCGGGATGTTCGGCATCTCGCTCCCGAACTTCTGGATAGCGCTGCTGCTTATCGTCTTGTTCGCGGGCACTCTCGGCATCCTCCCTGCCGTCGGGTACACGAACCCCGCCGACGACCTCGGCGAGTTCGCTGCGCACATGGTGCTGCCCGTCACGGCGATGTCGTTCGCCGGCGTGGCGCTCATCGCCAAGCAGACCCGGGAGTCGATGGCCGAGGCCCTTAGTCGCGACTTCATGCGCTTCATGCAAGCCAACGGCTTTCCCCGTCGCGTGCTCATCGTCAAGTACGGCCTCCGCTATGCGGCGATCCCCGTGCTCGCCACCATCAGCGCGACCTTCGTCAACCACATCGGCGGCACCGTGACGCTCGAGTCCGTCTTCGCGATCCCGGGCCTCGGCTCGATGGTCGCCCGCGGGACGACCAACCACGATCTCGCGAACATCCAGGGGGCCGTCCTGTTATTCACCGCCGTGATCCTGCTGGTCAACATCCTGACCGACGTCGTCTACACGATCCTCAACCCCAAAGTGAGGGCCTCCGCATGAGCACCGCCGTCCTCCAGACCACCGCCGCCTCGGTCCCCGCCGCGCCCGCGCGCCTCCGGCTCCGACGCCCATCCGCTCCGGTGCTGCTCGCCATCGCGTGGCTCGTGATCGTCGCACTGGGCACGCTTCTGGCCGACGTCATCGCGCCGTTCGACCCGCTCGAGCAGGACATCCTCAACGCGATGGAGGGGCCGAGCGCCGCCCATCTGCTGGGGACCGACGTGCTCGGCCGCGACGTGCTCTCCCGTCTCATGCACGGCGCCGCCCCCACCGTGTCGAGCGTCGTCGTGGCCGTGATCGCGTACACCGCGATCGGACTCGTGCTGGGGCTCGTTGCCGGCTACGCAGGCGGCTGGACCGACCGCGCCGTCATCGGCTTCACGAGCATCATCATCGCCCTGCCGGCGATCATGGTCCTCTTCGTCGTGCTTTCGGTCTTTCGAGGCAACACCTGGCTGGCGATGCTCGTCTACGGCGTTCTCAGCTCGCCGATCATGGTGCTCCTCGTGCGCTCCAGCGCCATCGCGGTC
>VGAV01000282.1 GCA_016870695.1 Actinomycetota bacterium
GACGTGCAGCTCGTCGTCGAGTACTACGCCGCCCGCTGATCCAGCGAGCACAGAAGGGCGCCGGGTTCTCCCGGCGCCCTTCGTCGTCTTTGCCATGGCATCCATCCCGATAAACGCCGGCTGCCCCGAGAAACGCGCGCACCCTGCGTTTCTCGGGGCAGGACGCGTTCATCGGCGAGAGCGTGCGCCGGATTTCACCCGCCGAGGCCGGAGCGCGCGGACACGCGGGGCCGGGGCCGTCGCCTACGATGAAGGGATGCCGCGACCGCGGCATTCGCTCGAGGAAGAAGTGGTGATCGTGAGAAGCCTCGTCTGGTTCGTGTTGGGCATCGCCGGAGGCTTCGTCGCCGCCCACCTGGTCAACAAGGACCCGCGCGGTCAGGAGCTCTTCGCGCAGCTCGACTCCCGCATCGGCGAGTTCACCGACCGCATGAGCGACGCGTACCACGAGCAGGAGACCCGGCTCTCCCGCCTCATCGACGACGCGAAGGACGCCGCGGGCACCGCCGTCGACACGCCCGCCGACGCCGCGGGCGACGCCGCCGCCGCGGTGCGCACGACCGTCTCCCCCTCCGACTGACCCCCGGCATCCGTCCCCCTCACCGGGGCGGTCACGCCCGCGCACGGAAAGACCCGACATGAAAACAGCTGAGATCGCCCAGCGCTTCTTGGACTTCTTCGAGAAGAAGGACCACACGATCGTCCCGTCGGCCTCGCTCGTCACCGACGACCCGGCCCTGCTGTTCACCGTCGCCGGCATGGTGCCCTTCATCCCGTACCTCAGCGGCGTCGTCCCGCCGCCGTACCCGCGGGCCGCGGACGTGCAGAAGTGCATCCGCACCAACGACATCGAAGAGGTCGGCAAGACGCCGCGCCACGGCACGTTCTTCCAGATGCTCGGCAACTGGTCGTTCGGCGACTACTTCAAGCGCGACGCGATCCGCTACGCCTGGGAGCTGCTGACCTCCCCGGAGGAGGACGGCGGTCTCGCCTTCGACCCGAAGGACCTGTGGGTCACGGTGTACGAGGAGGACGACGAGGCCCACGCGCTGTGGCGCGAGCTCACGGACCTCCCCGACGAGCGCATCCAGCGCCTCGGCAAGGACACGAACTACTGGTCGACGGGCCTGCCGGGCCCCGCCGGACCGTGCTCGGAGATCTTCTTCGACCGCGGTCCCGCCTACGGCATCGACGGCGGCCCCGCCACCGACGACGACCGCTACGTCGAGATCTGGAACCTCGTGTTCATGCAGTACGAGATCACGAACGTGCGGTCGAAGTACGACTTCGACATCGTCGGCGAGCTGCCGGCCAAGAACATCGACACCGGCATGGGCCTGGAGCGCATCGCGTTCATCAAGCAGGGCGTCGACAACATGTACGAGACCGACCAGGTGCGCCCCGTGCTCGACCTGGCGGCGAAGCTGGCGGGCAAGGCCTACGGCGCCGAGTCGCACGAGGACGACGTCCGGCTGCGCATCGTCGCCGACCACGTCCGCTCCTCGCTCATGCTGCTCGCCGACGGCGTGACCCCCTCGAACGAGGGGCGCGGCTACATCCTGCGCCGCATCATGCGCCGCGCCATCCGGTCCATGCGCCTGCTGGGCGTGGAGGGCGCGACCTTCCCCGAGCTGTTCGCCGCCTCGCGGGATGCCATGAAGGAGTCCTACCCCGAGGTCGAGACCGACTGGGCGCGCCTGTCGGCCTACGCCGTCGCCGAGGAGCAGACGTTCCTGCGCACCCTCGCCGCCGGCTCCGCGATCCTCGACCAGTCGGTTGCCGAGGCTCGCAGCGACGGCGCCACCGAGCTCTCGGGCTCCGAGGCGTTCCTGCTGCACGACACCTACGGGTTCCCCATCGACCTCACGCTCGAGATCGCCGAGGAGCAGGGCCTCAGCGTCGACCGCGCCGCCTTCGACACGCTCATGCAGGAGCAGCGCGCGCGGGCCAAGGCCGACGCCCGCTCCCGCAAGGGCGCCATCGCCGATCAGAGCGCTTACCGCGAGTTCCGCGCCCTGGGCGAGACGGTCTTCACCGGCTACACCGAGGTGCAGACGGAGTCGCGCGTCCTCGGCATCCTCATCGACGGACGCCCGGCCGACCGTGCGGCGGAGGGGCGCATCGCCGAGGTCATCCTCGCCGAGACCGCGCTGTACGCCGAGTCCGGCGGCCAGGTCGCCGACAAGGGCGTCATCGTGGGCCCCGGCTACGAGCTCGAGGTGCTCGACGTCCAGCGCCCGGTCCCCGGCCTCGTCAGCCACACCGTCGAGGTGACCTCCGGCGAGGTGTCGCTGGGCGCCCCGGCCACCACGGTCGTCGATGCGCTCAACCGTCACGCCGCCCAGCAGGCGCACTCGGCTACGCACCTCGTGCACGCCGCCATCCGCGACACGCTCGGCAAGACCGCGACGCAGACCGGCTCGCTCAACCGCGCGGGCTACATGCGCTTCGACTTCAGCTGGAGCGCGGCCCTGTCGCCCGAGACCCGCAGCGAGATCGAGGAGATCGCCAACAACGCGGTCCGCGACAACCTCGAGGTCACGACGCGCGTGATGTCGCTCGACGAGGCGAAGGCCGCGGGCGCCATGGCGCTGTTCGGCGAGAAGTACGGCGACACCGTCCGCATGGTCGACATCGGCGGCCCCTGGTCGCGCGAGCTCTGCGGCGGCACGCACGTGGCACGCAGCGCCGAGATCGGTCTCGTCAACCTCGTCGGCGAGTCCTCGGTCGGGGCGAGCAACCGCCGCGTCGAGGCGCTGGTGGGGCTCGACGCCTTCCGCGACCTGGCCTCCGAGCGCGCCATCGTGTCGCAGCTCAGCTCCAACCTGAAGACTCCGCGCGAGCAGCTGCCCGCCCGCATCGCGGAGCTGGCCGCGAGCCTGAAGGCCGCCGAGAAGAAGATCGCCGCGTTCGAGGCCCGCGCGCTGGCCGACCGTCTGCCGCAGCTGGTCGACACGGCCGTGGCCGTCGGCTCCGTCCGTGTCGTCGCGCAGTCGCTCGGCGAGGGCGCGAGCGCCGACGACCTGCGCTCGCTCGCCCTTCAGGTGCGCGACCGTCTCGGCTCCGAGGCCGCCGTCGTGGCCCTCGGCAGCGTCGCGAACGGCCGGGCCACGGTCGTCGTCGTCACCAACGAGGCCGCCCGCGAGCGCGGCCTGGCCGCCGGTGCCCTCGCCAAGGCGGCCGCCGGTGTCCTCGGCGGCGGTGGCGGCGGACGTCCCGACGTCGCGCAGGGCGGAGGGACGGATGCCGCCGCCCTCCCGCGCGCATTGGACGGGATCCAGGCCGACGTGCGGGCGACCATCGCGTGACGGAGTTCCGCCGCGGCATCCGTCTGGGGATCGACGTGGGACGCGCCCGGGTGGGCGTCGCCCGGTCGGACCCGGACGGGCTCCTCGCCGTGCCCGTCGAGACGGTGCCGCGCAAGAAGGAGCCCGTGCGCCGCATCGCGGCGCTGGCCACGGAGTACGAGGCGTTCGAGGTGCTGGTGGGGCTTCCGCTCAGCCTGAGCGGGGGCGACACCCCCTCGACGGCGGACGCCCGGACCTTCGCCGCGGACCTCGCCGCGGTCCTGCCGATGCCGGTCCGGCTGGTCGACGAGCGTCTGAGCACGGTCTCCGCGCACGGCCTTCTGCGCGAAGCGGGGCGTTCTCAGCGTGATTCTCGTAGCATTGTGGATCAAGTCGCCGCTGTGGTGCTGCTGCAGCAGGCGCTCGACGTAGAGCGACAGTCCGGCGAGCCGGCCGGACCCGCTCTTTCCCCGGGACGGGAGCCCGCCTGACATGCCCGAGAACGACCCCTCCACCGACGACGCGTTCGCGAACCTCTTCTCGCGTCTGCCCGGCAACGGTGCCGCGCCGACGCCGCGCGACGCCGACGAGCCCCCGCAGTCCCGTCGCGCCGCGCGCGAGGCGCGCCGCGCCCGCACGGGCGAGACGCCGCAGCAGTCGTCGGACCCCGACGCACCCTCCTCGACCGCGCCGTCGCCGCAGACCCCCGCGCCCCGTCCGGCCGTGACCGACGCCGCCGCGCCCCGCCCGGCCGCGAGCGGCGAGGCCATCGCCGCGC
>VGAV01000283.1 GCA_016870695.1 Actinomycetota bacterium
GCACGTCGGCGTCGGCGTCGAGAACGTCGATGTCGAGAGCGTCGGCATCCACGAGGTCCACGTCCAGACCGTCCGCGTCGGCGTCGATGTCCAGCACGTCAGCGTCCGCGTCGAGCACGTCCGCGTCCGCGTCGATGTCCAGCGCGTCCAGGACGTCCGTCACATCGATGTCGAGCACATCCAGCGCGTCCGCGTCAGCAGCATCCGCGTCGGCCACATCGGCGTCCACCGCGTCCGCGTCGATGTCGAGCACGTCGGCGTCGGCGTCGAGAACGTCGATGTCGAGAGCGTCGGCATCCACGAGGTCCACGTCCAGACCGTCCGCGTCGGCGTCGATGTCCAGCACGTCAGCGTCCGCGTCGAGCACGTCCGCGTCGGCGTCGATGTCCAGCGCGTCCAGGACGTCCGTCACATCGATGTCCAGCACATCCAGCGCGTCCGCGTCAGCAGCATCCGCGTCCACGACGTCGAGCGCGTCAGCGTCGATGTCGAGGGCGTCGGCGGCCTCAGCCGAGACCGAGAACGAGACCTCGTCGGTCGAACCGTCGATGTCCTGCGTCGCCGTCGCCGTGAACTCGCCGACGGGGACCTCGGCGAAGGTCACCGACCACGCGCCGAGTTCGTCGACGGTCGTGGTCTGCGTACCGAGACCCGGCACGTCGACCTCGACCTCGGCGCCGGCCTGGCCGGTTCCCGAGACGGTCACCGACTGGGTGGCATCCGGCTCCCCGACGACGAAGTCGGTGCCGTCGACCGGGGCGAGGATGTCAACCGCGTCGGCCAGCACGACCGAGAAGTCGACGCTCGCCTCGGAGCCGTCCACGTCCTGCGTCGCGGTGGCGGTGTAGTCGCCGATCGGCAGGTCGGTGAAGTCGACGCTCCACGCGCCGATGCCGTCCACGACGTCCGTCCCGGTGTCGCCGTTGTCGAGCACCACCGTGACGGTCGCACCCGGCGAGCCAGAGCCCGAGACGGTCACCGTGGTGACGTCGTCGGCCTGACCGACCGCGATCTCGGTGCCGTCGGCCGGCTCCTCGATGACGACGTCCGGCGTCTCGGCGACCGAGAAGTCGACCTCCGCCGTCGAGCCGTCGAACTCCTGCGTCGCGGTGACCGTGTAGTCGCCGATGGGCAGGTCGGTGAACGTCGCCGTCCACGTGCCGCCCTCACCGACGGTCACCGTCTGCGTCTGACCGTCGACGACGACCTCGACGTCGGAGCCCGGGAAGCCCGTTCCCTCGACCGTCACGTCGGTCGTGTCCTCGACCCCAGGGACCACGAAGATCTGGTCCGGGGTCGGCGCGGTGATGGTCACGTCAGGGGCCTCGACGACCGCGAAGTCGACCGTGTCCGTCGTCCCGTCGACGTTCTGCGTCGCGGTGGCGGTGTAGTCGCCGACCGGGAGACCGGGGAACGTGACCGTCCACTCTCCGTCGACGACCGTCGCCACCTGGGGCTCCTCGCCCTCGATGGTGACGGTGATCTGCGCGCCCTCCTCACCGGCACCGGTGATGGTCACGTCGCTCACGTCCCCGGCATCCGGAACGAAGAAGTCCGCGCCGTCCTCCGGCGTCAGGATCGTCACGTCGGCGTTGTCGTCGAGGACGTTCGGACCCACGGTGGCGTTGGCCAGCTCGATGGTCGTCGCGATCGAGCCGGGCAGGATCGTGACGATCGCCCCGGTGATCGAGAAGACCCCGTCGTCCGTCGTGGTCTGGTTGTTGACCGTGACGGTGACGAGCGCGGGCACCACCTGACCGAGCGCGGGCGAGAGGACGGTGGTCACGGGGGTGACGACCGTGTCGACCGCGCCGGCGACGTTCGCGACGACCGCCTGGATCGGCGCCAGGATGGCCGCCGCCACGGGGCCGATACCGCCGGGGATCGTCAGGCCGCCGAGCACGACGATGCCCGAGGTGTTCCCGTCGAGGAGCGCACCGACCGTGGTGTTCACGCTCAGGACCGGGATCTGCGGCGTGACGAGGATCGGCGGGATCACGACGCCGCCGGTGATGGTGATGCCGCGGACAGCCGCCAGCACCGCCTCGTTGACGTCGTCCACGAGACCGTCGATGAGCCCGACCACAGACGCCTGGATCTCGGCGACGGTGTCGGGACCGAGGATGTTCGTGCCCGGAGCGAGACCGTTGAGCGGCTGGATCTCGTCGAGGTCGACGATGATCTCGCCGGTGCTCAGGTCGATGATGACGCCGGGGTACTCGTCCGAGGTGAGCTGACCGGTGAGCAGCCCGCTGATCGCGCCGGTGAGGCTCGTCGTTCCGACCGTCAGGTTGGACTGCACGCCCAGGCTCGACAGGGCGCCGAGGACTCCGGAGTTGACGAGCGCGTCGACGTTGTCGAGCGAGCCCTGCAGTCCGCCGACGGCGGCGTTGAGGTCCGCGGTCAGGTCGCTGAGCGTCGCGCTGTCGATCACGAGCTGTCCGCCGGCGATCGTGTACTCGCCCACGGCGGCGTTCGGAGCCTCTTGCGACGCCCGAGCCGACACGGCCTCGAGCGTCAGGTCGACGTCGAGGATCTCGTCGGTCACCGCGGTGCCGAGACCGAGCGCGTCGACCGCGCCGCCGAGGCTGATGCTCAGCGGGCCGGTGGCCGGGGCGCCGGTGCCGATGACACCGCCCGAGCCGATCGCGCCGGACGCGCCGACCGACGATCCATCGGGGTCGGCCTGAGCGTACTGGCCGACGACACCGAGGCTGCCGAGGTCGACGGGAACCTGGATGCCACCGGGCGCTGTGACGTTGACCACGCCGAGCGCCGTCAGGTCGAGCGTGTTGTAGTCGGTGACCGTGGGCTGCGTGCCGTCGTTGGTCGCGGCTGCGCCGTCGATCTCGGCGACGGCGCCGAGGTCCACGAGGCTGAGGATGGAACCGCCGAGGAACGTCCCCGTGGCGGCGGACTGGTCACCGGGGGCGGCGTGGGCGGCGCTGATGCCGCCGAGCAGACCGAGAGAGGCGGCCCCCACCGCCGCGGCGGACTTGACCGCCGTCCTGCCGACGCGGGTGGAGGACCAGATCCCACCCCGCCTTTCTTTGACGGCCCGACCGGGCGAATCCCCGATCGTCCCCCACCTAGCGCGATTCATGTGTCGAACTCCCCATTTGTGGTGCGTGGGACGCCGCGATCGAGCGCCCTCCACGGCTTCCGACAGCCGTATCGGCCACGCTAAAGCGGCTGTGAGGAGCCTGAGAGCGCGGGGGCTGCGGGTAGCAGTACCGGTTCGACACGGCCGGTATACCGGGGCGTGTCCCTAGGTGAGCGCTATCAATGCGAAGGTTTCATGCGTCTGAATAAGCGCGTCGCCGCAGCCCGCCGCGCACAGCCTGCACATAAGTAGTACCTAGGCAACGCGCAGCAATGCCTAGGGGGACCCGCACCCGCGCGGGTCCGGCGCGGGCCCCTCCGGCCAGTAAACGCTCCGAGCCGGTGGAAACGCCGTCGCACGGCGTTTCCACCGCGCGAGGGCGTTTACTGTCCCTCCAACCCGCGGCAGCGCGACCGGCGGCAACGCCGACCCGCGGCATCGCCGGCCAGCGGCGTCAGAGTTTGCGGAGCAGGACCGTCTCGACCGTGTGGTCGGCGCCCTTCTGCAACACGAGCTTCGCGCGGTGCCGCGTGGGCAGGACGTTCTCGCGCAGGTTGGGCAGGTTGGTGTCGCGCCAGAACCCGAGCGCCCGCTCCACGGCCTCGTCGTCGCTGATGTCGGCGAAGACGCGGAAGAACGACGACGGGTTCGTGAAGGCGTTGTCCCGCAGCGCGAGGAACCGGTCGACGTACCAGCGCTCGATGTGCGCGGCATCCGCGTCGACGTAGATGGAGAAGTCGAACAGATCGCTCACCGCGACCTCGTTCGGCGACGGCGGCGGCTGCAGCACGTTCAGGCCCTCGACGATGACGACGTCGGGGCGGTGCACGGTGACGTGCGCGTCCGGCATGATGTCGTACCGCACGTGCGAGTAGAACGGCGCCCGCGCCTCCTCGGCCCCGGACTTGACGTGGCTGAGGAACTCCACGAGCGCTCGGCGGTCGTACGACTCCGGGAAG
>VGAV01000284.1 GCA_016870695.1 Actinomycetota bacterium
GAGGGCGCCGTTCAGCAGGAACACCCCGAACGGCCACGTCGCGTCGGCGGCGCGACGCGATACCGCCGTGGTGATGCGCGGCGACACCCAGGCCACGATGAGGCCGGCGAAGACGACGGCGAGGACGCCCGACGCTTCGACGAGCTCGGCCAGCAGGAACGACAGGAACGGGACGATGAGCAGCGTGAGGTTGATCGTCAGCGTCGACTCCATCCGGCGCAGCGCGAAGTAGGCGAGCACTGCCACGAGGATGCCGGCCGCCGCCCCGCCGAGGTAGGACACGAGCACCATGCCGGTGATTTCCAGCGGTGTGATGTGGTCGCCGAGCAGGAGCGTCACCGCGATGGCGTACAGCACGAGGGCCGTGCCGTCGTTCGTGAGGCTCTCCGCCTTGAGCTTCTGGAACGTGCGCTGGGGGAGCAGGCGGCCGAGCGCGGCGACGGCCGTCGCGTCGGGCGGGGCGACCGCGGCGCCCAGGACGAGCGCGGCCTCCCACGGCACGCCCATCCAGGTCGCGACCGCGGCGACGGCGAAGGCGGATGCCACGACCAGCAGCGTGCTCATCGGCACGATGTACCGCAGCGAGCGGCGCACCGAGCGGAGCGAGGTGGTCCACGCCTCGCGGAACAGCATGACGGGGAGGAACAGCAGCAGCACCGTCTCGGGCGGCAGCTCGATCGCGCGCAGCGCGGGCACGAACCCGAGGGCGAGGCCGATGACCAGCAGCACGAGCGGGGTCGCGACCCGCAGGCGCGGCGCGAGCACGGTGCCGACGAGCATCGCGACACCGAGGAGGACCGTGACTTCGAGACCCTGCATGCGTACCGCCTTCCTCGCGTCCCCAGGGCACAGCGTAGACAGGCCCGCGGACATTCCCCAGACCCCGATCGCGGCGCCGGGGGAGCGGCATCCGGGATCCGCTAGGCCGGCAGACCCACCTTCGCCTTCGCCCAGGAGCGCCCGCGGGTGTCCTTGAGGATGTCGTACTCGACGTCGACGTGCGGCTCGATGGCGCTGTACTTGTCGTTCGGGGCGCCGATCACGAGCTGGAAGCCGAGGCCCCGCCACGCGCCGATCGCCCGCTTGGTGAAGTGGGCGTCCGCCTTGATGAGCGCCTCGTCGAGGAAGACCGGCGCGTAGCGGGGACGCTCCGCCCCCGCGTCGCCGAGCTGGTACCGCAGGGCTGCGCCGACGATGAACGCGATGAGCTCCTGCGACTCGCCGCCGGACTTCTCGCCGATGTGGTCGTACAGCGCGACGTGCTCGCCGGTGTCCGCGCGGAAGCGCTCGGCGCTGACCCGCACGTGGTTGCGGACGTCGATGAGGTCGGCGTAGTCCGGTGCCGTGGGGCGGATGCGGTTGATGATCCGCGCCATGCGGTGGTACACCGCCTCCCGCTCGTCGTCGCTGCCGGCCGTGTCGATGAGCCCGCGGACGTCGCGCAGCTCGCGACGGAACCGGCGGCGCACCTCGGACTGGTTCTCGCGCGGCACGATCTGCAGCCGGTGCTCGTCGTCGTAGAACGGCAGGTCCTGCATGATCAGGTTGATCGGCGCGATGCGCTCGCGGATCTCCCGCAGCGACCGGGTGAGCGTCGAGTCGAGGTTGGTGAGGTCGTTGCCGGACAGGCGCAGCAGGCTGTCGCGCCACTCGGCCTCCAGCTCGTGCAGGCCGCTGGCCTCCAGGTCGGCGAGGATGCGCTCGAAGTCGCCGAGCGACTCGTCCGGGTCGTCGAGCAGGTTGGGGCTCGGCCACCGGTCGGTGAACGCGGTCAGCGTGCGGCGCAGGCTCTCGCGCTGGTCCGCCCACGTCTCGTGCGCGGCCCGCTGCTCCTCGGCGAGGCGCTTGCCGGCGGACTCCAGGGCGGAGTCGAAGCGGGCCAGCTGCTGTGAGGGCGACACGTCGGCGTCGGACGGCGTGACGAAGAGGGCGTCGAGGTAGGCGGCCTCGTCGGCGGTGAGGGCCACATCCGCGTCCTCCGCGTCCTCGAGGCGGATCCGCGCGTCGTCGACCTCGTCGGTGATGTCGGCCCACCGGGCGGCGAGTCGCTGATGCTCGGCCTTCGCGCCGCCGATCTCCTCCCGCAGCCGCGCGGCCCGCGCCCGCGCGCCGGAGATCTGCTCCTGCAGCTCCGCGATGCGGGGGTTCCCGGCCGTGACCTCGACGATCGTCTCGTTCCAGCGGTCGATCTCGGACTGGACGGATGCCACGTCCACCTGCTCCCAGGACAGGTCGGCGATCCGCTCGTGCGCGCTGCGCCGCTCGTCGAGCGAGTCCAGCGCCGCCGCGGCCGCGTCGGCGGCGGCGCGGGCGGTCTCGAGGTCGCGGCGGACGGCGGCGATCTCCTCGCCCAGCTCGCCCAGACGTGCGCGGCTGGAGAAGCCGAGGATGTTCTGCCGCACCGAGCCGCCGTGGGCACCGCGCGCACCGCTGCTGGTCTGCCCCGAGATGGTGAGGGCGAGCCGGTGCTGCGACAGCTCGCCCGCGGCATCCACGCACACGAACGCGAACTGCTGCTCGAGCCGGTCCTGCAGCCACCCCGTGAAGGGCGAGCGGCGGAAGTCGAGACGGCCCGGCAGGGTGCGCGGGTCGAGAGCGCCGCGCTCGGGCAGCTCCGTCGACACGCCCTCGAACCGGAGGCGCTCGCCGAGGCGGACGCCGTCGATCGCGGCGCGGAAGGCGGGCAGGTGCGCCGCATCGACGAGCAGTGTCGTGGCGAAGCCGCCGAGGGCGAGGGTGAAGGCCCCGCGCCACGGCTCGAACTCCGTGCGGACGTCGACGAGCTCCGCGACGAAGGGCAGTTCGGCCGCGGTCAGGCCGGCGGCCTGGGCGAGCGCCTCCCGCGCCTCGTGCAGGCGCGGCGGGATGTTGTCGTCGCGGGTCTGCGTGCGACGGTGCTCGGCCTCGAGCCCGGACAGGCGCTGACGCAGCTCGGTGTGACGGCTGCTCGCGGCGACGAAGTCCTCACGCACCCGGCGCTTGTGGTCGGCGTCCGCGAGGGCCGTGCGCGCGTCGTCGCGCAGCGCCGCAAATCGGGCGGGAGTGGATGCCTCCGCGCCCAGGGCCGCCAGGGCGGACTCGAACCGCTCGCGGTCGCGCTGCATGTCCGCCAGGCGCCGCTCGAGCGTGCGGAGCTCGCGCTGCGCGGCCTCGAGGCGGTCGCCGCCGGCGGCGCGGAGGACGTCGCCGAGGCTCTCGCGCTCGGTCTCGGCGGCGTCGGCGAGGGCCTGCCGCTCGCGGACGAGCTGGTCGGCGGCGTGGGTGCGCTCGCGCAGCTCCGCCTCGACCGCGCCGAGCAGATCGATGCGCCGCTGCGCGCGCCACAGCGACGCGCGCGAATCGGGTGCGCCGAAGCGGCCGAGCGCTTCGATCAGGCGCGCGCGCTCCGCGGCGTCGTCGATGCGGGCGCGGATGTCGCGGATCGGCTGCAGCGCCCGCACCTGCTGCCGGGCCTCGAGCATGCGGGTGCGCGTGCCTTCCAGCTCGTCGAAGTGCGCGACGACGGCCTCGGCGGTGGCGAGGGTCTCGGGCTCCTCGAGCACCATCCGCTTGTACAGGTCGTCGACGGTGGTGATCTGCTGCCCGGCCTGGATGCGGGCCAGCAGGCTCATCGCCTTTGTCCCCGCGCCGGCCGCGCCGATGCCGAGCACGGTGTGCAGCCGCGCCGAGAACTCGCGATCGGTGGCGAGGGTGTCGAGGCCCACGGCCCGGACGGCCGCGTCGCTGAGCTGCTGCATGGCGGCGCGCTCGAGATCGCGCAGGTCGAACGCGCCGTGGATCGTGCCGCGCACCTTGACGGCGTCGTCGAGCACGCGTGCCCCGGCGGGGATGTACCAGGCGCGCACCGCGGTGAACCGCGACCCGTCGTGGTCGAGCCACGTCATCGCGATCGCCGTCCACGTGTCGGTGCCGTCGCCGCGCAGCACGCGGACGCGCGTGCCCTCGTCGGTGCGGGACTCGTCGAGCTTGCCGCGGCCGTAGGAGAGGATGTTGCGCTGCTCCTGCCCGCGCGGGCGCCCGACCACCGCGCCGTTGGAGGCGCCGTTGAAGGGGGTGGT
>VGAV01000285.1 GCA_016870695.1 Actinomycetota bacterium
TGGGCCTGGCGCAGCTGACAGGGACGGCGGGTCATGACAGTGGAGCGTTCGCTGCAGGACCTCGCACAGCGTCTCGCCGCGGCCCTGGAAATGGTCGGGACCGTGACGCCCGTTGCACCGCCGGGCATCTACCTGACGCTCACCTTGTCCGGCGCGATCTACCTGGTCGACGTCAGCAACTCGGACGCGCCCGCCGTCGTGACCCGGCACCACTCGCGACATCCGCTGCTGCACGACTCCCAGCCGCTGCCGAGCGTCCTCGACTTCCGCTTCGACGCCACCACCGGCACCGGACTGGTTCACTGGTGGAAGGACGACCCCGGCCACTACGACGACCCCACACAGCCGTACACGGGGACGACAAGGCCGACTTCACCCGTGTTGTTCGTCACCAGGATCCGACGACCCGAGCAGACGCCTCCAGCCGAGGTCGTGGACATGCTCGGTGAGGTGTTGCGGGCAATGGAACACCCGGATGCAGCGCGCGTGGGGCTCTCCTCACTGCCTAGCGGCAACGAGCCATCTTCACGCACTGACGGAGGACCGCATGGCCGATGACAGCGACCCCCACATCCGAACGAAGGGTGAATACCCGCCACAGTTGCAGGCCATCGTCGAGCGGATCGAGCCCGGCTGGTGGCCGAAGATCGAAGTCGGGAAAGGCTGGTGGCCGCTTCTCGAACGACTCGACCAGCGACTCGCGCAAATCGACCCGGCATACGTCGCCCGTCGCGTGCGCGCAGACAACGGCCACCTGCGGTTCGAGGTGACGCCGGGGACGCACGGGGTGTCCCTGCACGCGCTGAAGGGCGCCGTCAACGAAGCGGCGGCGGAAGCAGCCCGCACCTGCGAACAGTGTGGCCGGGAGGTAAGCACCACGACACTCCACCCGCGCAGGGTCGAGTCCTATGCGAGGAACAGTCCAGTTCACTGACCCCTGAGGAGATCCGCTTCGCCGTCGCCGGCGGAGTACCGAAGCACCTCTCCACGCCAGCCGGTGCCCGAGAAGCCGCAGCGTACGCGGCCGCCGTGACGGCGGCGAGGGCACGGCTGACAGCCGAACACTTGGACGCATTTGAGGTCGCTGACCTGCTCGAGTTGGGTGTGCCCGAGGTCAACTGGCTATTCATCCGCGGCGACCTCGCAGGCGCGGAACGCGACGGAAAGGTTGCCTACCCCCGCTCGCAATTCACGGACGATGACCACCGGCTCCCCGGTCTTCACACGGTGCTCGCCGCGTTCCCCGCAAGCTACGGTGCGCTCGATGTCCAAACGGTCATGACCAGCCCGATGGAAGAACTGGACGGAAAGTCACCGAGAGAATGGTTGAACGACAAACTGCCCATCGACCGAGTGGTCGAGCTCCTGTGCGAGCTGACCTTGACGTGAAGGCAATATCTGCAACTGAATGCGTCCCAAACACGAGCCGTTGCGCAACCTACCTGAGCGAGAGCACGAGAGTCCGGCTACCGCCGTTCGCCGCGAGGACTTCCCTGCACACCTCCACAATCGACTGCGAACTAGCGACGCTTCACGATGAGCGCTCTGGCCGCGTCAGCGGTCGATGCGGAAGGAGCTGCTGAAGCTCTTGCCAGATTCCACGACGCTGCGTGCGCGGCGTAGGCGGGCGAGTTCGTACCGTTCGAGTGCGGTTGCCGCGTGGTCGGGGACGAAGCCTTCTGCCACCGCTTCGGCGAGGGCTTCGGCGTCGGAGACGGATTCGGAGAAGCCGCTGCCGGTCATCGGGGTGGGCACGTGCGCGGCGTTTCCGACGATGGCGATGCGTCCGTTGACGAGGCGGTCTGGGACGTACTCGGCGATGGGGATGCCGGTGAGCGCTCGTTGCTCGATGGCGGCGAGGAGTACGTCTGCCCATGGGGCGGGCCAGTCCTTGCGCGCTAAGCGGGCGAGTTCGTCCCAGACGCGGTCTGGGACCTGGTCTGGGGTGACGGAGTGGTGCACGACCCCGTCGCGGACGTTGCCGTTCTGGCGGAGGAAGGCGTTGTGGGTGTTGTCGTACCACCCGACCCCGACCTGCAAATCGTTGGGTCGCCCGTCTTCGTCTGGCATGTAGTTGCCGAAGAGGATCCCGTTGTCGCTGTGGAGGAAGGCGCCCTGGCCGATGCGGCGGTCTTTGCGGACCCGGGGTGGGAGCGAGCTCTCGCGGGGGAAGCCGATCCAGATGACGTAGCCGGCGAAGGCCGCGTGCGGGCGGTGGGGGGCGACGGCGGCACGTACGACACTGCGGTGTCCGTCGCCGCCGATGACGACGTCCGCTTCGAAGCGCTTGCCTTCGTCGGTGGTGGCCCAGGCGCGGCGTGTGTCCTGGTCGGCGCTAGCGATGCGGGTGTGGTGGTGCAGGGTGATGCGCTCGTCGGCAGCGGCGGTGTCGCGAAGCGCGTCGTGGATGGCGCCCCAGCTGTGGAAGCCGCCCGGGAGGTGCGCGGGGGTTGGCGCACCCCCCGGGGTGGAGTTCCAGCCGGTGAGTTTCTCCAGGAGTCCGTCGTTCGTCATCAGCACGCCGCCGTTGCCGGGCTTGGGCCCGTGGCGCTCGAGAACGGTCACGGCCATGCCAGACCGGGCCAGGGTGAGCGCGCTCATGAGGCCGGCGAGGGAACCGCCGACCACGATGGCCGAGCCGATGACCTCCTGGTGGCGTGCGGGTCCGGATGAACGGGTTGAGGTGAACGTGGTGTGCTCCTGAAGAAAGGTGTCCGGCGGGGTGAGGCGGTTTACGCGCTGCGGCGGGACGCGCGCATGATGAAGCCGACGTACACCGCGGCGACCGCGAGGATGATGATCGCGGCGACGAGCGGAGCGGTGGCGCTGACGTTGTCGATGAGCGAACCGCCCAGCAGCGCGCCGACCATCATGGAGGCCTGGATCGCGGCGACGAGGGCGCCACCGGCCGGTTCTGCGGCTTGGGGGTAGGTGCGGGTCACCCAGGTGGACCACCCCACCCCGGCGAGTCCGACGAACAGGCCCCACGCGGCGATGAAGCCGGTTGCGGCGACCGGGGCCTGGCCGAACGCGAGCAGAAGTCCCAGGAACACGGCCTCGCCGGCCGCGGCGGCGGGCAGGACCACGCGCAGGTTCCAACCCATCAGCGGAGCGGCCATCAGCGTGCCGATGAAGCTCGCGACGCCGAAGAACAGCAGGACGAGAGAAACGCCGGCGGCACCCACGTTCGTGACGGATTCGAGGTAGGGCCGGATGTAGGTGTTGAAGCTCTGCGCGCCGCCCCAGAACAGCACCACACCGAACAGGCCGGGAAGCAGCCACGGCAGGCGCAGGGCCTGCAGCAGGCCGGTCGAACTCGCGCCGCCCAGCGGGGGCATCTTCGGCAGGGAGAAGAACTGGGCGATGACGGCGAGAGCCGAGACAACGGCGACCGCTACGAACACCCCGCGCCAGCCGATCACTTCACCGAAGAACGCACCCAGCGGCGCGCTGCTCGTCAACCACAACATCCGCAAGATCGCCGCGTTCATCGACGACCAGCGCAAGAACAAGGCGAAGAACGCCTCCGCGGAGCCAGCCCCGCTCCGCCGCCGCGACCGCGTGTGGGCCAACCGATACACCAGGACTACCGGCAACGGTGACCTCACCGTGGGTCGGAAAATTTCGACGCAGGCCGCTCAGACCGCCATCAAAGAGAACATGGCGAGTGCGGCGACGCACCCGATGCGAACCTGAGCGTCCGCGAACGTACTTCACCAGCCGGAGACGGCAACACTCCCCGCTCACAGGACGATCTGGCGCGCCCGGAAGTTCGCCGAAGGCGCGGAAACGCCGGGAATCACGGTCGCGGCCGGTTCATCTCCACGAACAAACCCGCTACCGACGAGGAAAACCACGAGGGGCCCTGCGAATCGCAGGGGCCCTTCGTGGTTTCCAACCTTGCCGAGCTGTTTTGCTATCAGTTCTGCTAACAGCCCGTGATGCGAGAGCCGCGGTACGCGAGCTGGCGGACGGCGCTGGGCGCGGTGAATGGTGTCTACCTCATCACCGACACCCGGGACGGTCGGCAGTACGCCGGCAAGGCCGACGGTGC
>VGAV01000286.1 GCA_016870695.1 Actinomycetota bacterium
CTGCGGTGCCGAAGGCGCCGATGAGGTCGTCGACGAGCTGGTACGCCAGCCCGAGCCGCTGGCCGAACCGCTGCAGGGCGCAGCGCTGCGGCGTCCCGGCGCCGGCGAGCACGGCACCGGCCTCGAGCGGGGCCGAGAACGAGTACACGGCCGTCTTGTCGTGGGTCGTGCGCAGCACGGTGTCGGCATCCACGTCCCCCGCGACGACGGCGTTCTCGACGTCGGCGAGCTCTCCGGCCGCGGAGACCAGGACGGCGTCCTCGACGAGGTCGAGCAGCTCCGCGCGGACGGCGCCCGGGACGTCGGCGACGGCGACGAGACGCCCCGCCTCATGCAGCAGCAGATCCCCGGCCAGGATGCCGGCGGCGTCGCCGAGCAGGGCGGAGCCGGGCGCGTCGGCGCCGCGGGACAGCCCGCGGCTGCGGAACTCCCCGCCGATGTTGGGGACGCCCCGCCGCTCGGTGTCGTGGTCGATGACGTCGTCGTGCACGACGAACGCGGTGTGCAGCAGCTCGAAGGCCGCGGCGACGTCGTAGAGGCCCGCGCGCGCCGTTTCCGGCCCCTCGAGGGTCTCGAACGCGGCGACGACGAGCAGCGGACGGAAGCGCTTGCCTCCCTGCGCGGCGCGACGGATCGCGGATGCCAGGGCCCCGGCGCCGTCACCCTGGGCGGCGAGCCGTCGGTCGAGGCGGGCCAGGGCCCGGTCGATGGCGTCATCGACACCGGCGCGGGCGGTCGAGGTCGCGGCGAGGGAGATCATGACGCTCGTCGGATCTGCGCGGGCGGGGCGGCGTCGAACAGGTGAAGCTGCTGGGCCTGGAGGACCAACCAGGGGCTGAAAGCCCACGGGGTGGCCTCAAGCGACGCGGCGAGGTCGGCGGGGTCGACCCAGCGGTACTCGGCGACCTCGGAGGGGTTCGGCCGCGGCTCGTCGTCGGTGCGCGCGATGTACACCGGGCAGATCTCGTGCTCGACGATGCCGCTCGCGTCGACCGCGCGGTAGCGGAAGAGCGGCAGCGCCAGCTCGAGGTCGCGGACGCGCAGACCGACCTCGAACTCCGCGCGACGGTGCACCGCGGAGAGGACCGGCTCGGCGGGCTGCGGGTGTCCGCAGAAGGAGTTCGTCCACACGCCGGGCCACGTCTTCTTGTCCAGCGCGCGCCGTGTGACGAGCACCTGGCCCTCGCTGTTGAGCACATGGCACGAGAACGCGAGGTGCAGGGCCGTGTCGGTGCCGTGCACGCTGCTCTTCGGAGCCGTGCCGATCTCGTGGCCGAGGTCGTCCAGAAGCACGACATACTCGGTCTCGCTCATCGTGCCTCCAGTTTGCTAGTTTAGCTAGCGATGTGACCCCGACTATACCCAGAGCGAAAGGGGGTGTCCACTATGGCGAAAGCCCCTGCGCCGTCTGGTACGCGCAGCGAGGTGACCCGCGCTCTCCGGGCGATCCGGTCCCTCAGCGACGCCTTCGACCGCATGCACAGCGGGATGAAGGGCGACATGGACATGAACGCCAGCGACCTGGCGACCCTCCGCATGCTGATCATTCGCGAGCAGCGGGGCGAGATCGTCAGCCCGCACGCCGTCGCCACCCACCTGCGCATCTCGACCGCTTCCACGACCAAGCTGCTCGACCGCCTCGAGAAATCCGGACACCTCGAACGCCGGCCGCATCCGTCGGACGGTCGCGCTCGCATCGTCGTCCTCACGGACAAGTCCCGGACCGAGTTCTTCCGGCACTTCGGCGGTCACCTCAGCCTGATGCGCGACGTCGCGCAGCGGTACGACGACGCCGAACTGGCGACGATCGCGTCGTTCCTGGACGAGCTGTCGGACGCCATCGTCGCGACCGACTAGGTACCGCGCCGGCGACCCCGCCGTCAGGGCCGGTCGACGGGGCCGCGGGCGACACGGACGCCCACGTCGTCGTAGCCGTTACGCGGCGGGCCCCCGCGCCGGGTCGCGGCGCGGACGAGAGCCGGGGGATCGGCCCATCCGCCGCCGCGGAACACGCGCGCGTCCCCGATCTGCGCGTCGACGAAGTCCCAGCACCACTCGTTGACGTTGCCGAGGGTGTCGAACAGGCCGTGAAGGTTCGGCAGCCGCCCGCCGACGTCGACGGGGCCGCGCAGGCCGTCCGCGGCCGTCCAGGCGACGTCAGCGATGGGCCCGTACGCCGGGCCGATGGCCCCGGCGCGGCACGCGTACTCCCACTCGTCCTCGGTGGGGAGGCGGAACCCGTCGGCCTCGGCATCCCAGCCCACCTCCTCGCCGTCGAAGCGGTAGACCGGGTCGAGCCCCTCCCACTCGGACAGCGCGTTGCACAGACGGATCGCGCGGAACCAGCTCACCTCGACGGCGGGATGCCGAGGATGCCGTACGGGTACGCCGAGGAGCTCCGCGCGCTGCTCCTCGGTGAGCGGATAGACCGCCATCTCGAACGCCCCGACGGCGATCTCGCGCCGGTCCGGGCCGCGCTGGTCGCCCCGCAGGACGCTCCCCGCGGGGATGACGGCCATCTCCACATCGGTCACGCGAGCTCGACCATCCACAGGTCGCTGTCCCCGGTGACGAACAGGCGCTTCTCGTCGGCGTCGAAGGTGCAGTTGCTCACGACGTGGGGCGTCGGGATGACGCCGAGTCGGCGCCCGCTGTCGTCGACGATGACGACGCCGGCCTCGCTGGAGATCCACAGCCACCCGCGGCTGTCCACGGCGAGGCCGTCCGGGATGCCGGCGTCCACGGTCGCGACGGTCACGGGCGCTCCGAGGCGCTCACCGTCCCAGGCGCACCCGACGATGCGGGGCAGGCCGTCCGCCCGGGACTCGGCGACGTAGAGGACGCTCTCGTCGCGGCTGAAGGCCAGGCCGTTGGGCTCGTCGAGGTCGATCATGCGGCGCAGCCCCTCGGCCTCGGTCCACCGGTAGACGCTGGTGTGATCGAGGGCGGGATTGGCGGGGTACCCCTCCTTGGGGTCGGAGATCCCGTACGTCGGGTCGGTGAACCAGATCGCGCCGTCGGAGGCCACGACCAGGTCGTTGGGCGAGTTCAGCGGCTTGCCCTCGAACGCGTCGACGAGGACCCGGGTGCCGTCGCCGTCGGTGCGGCTGATCGCGCGGCGACCGTGCTCGGCTTGGACGAGTCGCCCCGCGGCATCCATCGTGTTCCCGTTGGCGAAGTCCGACCGGTCGCGCACGGTCACGATACTGCCGTCCTCGCGCCAGGCGAGGGTGCGGCGTCCGATGACGTCGCTGAAGACGAGGGAGCTCTCCGCGGGCCACCAGGTCGGGCCCTCCGCCCAGGTGGCGTCGGCGTACAGCGAGAGCAGGCGCGAGGTCGGCGGGAGCACGGCGGCCAGGCTCTCGTCCCAGACGCGTGGCGGTGCGACGTCGACGGGCGCGGGGGAGCGGGGTCCCTGGAGGACCTGGCCGTCGATCGGGATGCGGGCGTCGTGATGGGGCATGACGTCCATCCAACAGAATGCGGCCGGGCGGGCCGAGCGGGTTGACGCCGCCGGTCTCAGCCGAAGGGGTGGGGCGTCGGGGCGCCCGGCGACTCCGTGAACTGCAGGATGAGCTGGTGGCACGGCTCGTCCCCGACGGTGCCGGACAGGTGGCCGGACCGCCCGTCGATCTCGGCGGTGTCGGTGTCCTGTCCGAAGTGGATGTCGCCCGGGCCCATCTCCACGCGCGCGCCGTCCTGGGTCTCGAGGAACCAGCGGCCGCGGAGCGGCACGACCCATTGCGCGTGGGGGGAGGGATGCCACTGGCCCACCCATCCGACCGGGAGCACCGCGAAGGTCACCGACGCGACGTCGCCGGGGAAGGGGCGCATCCACTGCGGATCCGCGCCGCCGCCGACGCTCTGGAGCCCGAAGCCGCGCAGTGCCGACGCGTTCAGGCGGGTCCGGCCGTCGACGTCCGCCCACATGTGGAGGAAGGGCAGGGCGGGCGGGTCGTCCCGGTCGCGTCCGTCGTTGTCCAGAGGGGCGGTGGTCGTCGTGTCCATGCCC
>VGAV01000287.1 GCA_016870695.1 Actinomycetota bacterium
GTCTGGTGGTCGTCGCGGCTCGGACAGGTCGCACGGGTAGTCGGTGTCGACGAGATCGCTCGTCACGACGTCCCACCCGTCGGAGCGGAGGCGCGGGACGATCCCCGCCGCGATGCTGTCGGCGCGGGCAGCGCCGGTCACGAGGGCCAGGGGCATGCCGTCAGGCTAGCGCGACGTCCGCCCTTAGCCCTCGTCGATGCGCAGCTCCAGGCTGAGCTGGTCGGCGTCCAGCTCGGCGAGGGCGTGCCGCAGCGCCGCCGTGCTGAACCGGCCGTCGCGGGAGAGGTCTTCGAGCCGCCGCCGCATCACCTCGATGAGGGCGAGCCGCAGCTCGAGCGCGCCGTGGAGAGACGCGGTCGCCTCCTCTTCCGGCGGACGTGTGAAGCGCTCGCCGACGCGGGCGAGCGCGGAGCTGTCGAACGGTTCGCCGTCGCGGCGGCGCAGCTCCCCGCCGCGCACGGCGGCGACCGCGGCCTCGCGCAGCTCGGCATCCAGGCTCCGCTGCTCGTCGCGGGTCGGTCCCTCGCCGCCCTGCCCGTGCAGGCCGAGGACGCGCACGACCGTCGACAGGGTCAGGCCCTGGAACACGAGGCTGAAGAGGGCCACGAGGAAGGCCACGAAGATGAGGAGCGGGCGATCGGTCACGCTGTCGTCGCGCGGTAACGTCTGCGCGGCGGCCAGGGTGACCACGCCGCGCATGCCGGCCCACACGATCACGGTGCCGTGCCGCCAGCCGAGCGGGGAGTCCCGGTAGTAGTCCAGGTCGGCGAGCGTCCGCGTCACGCGACCGCGCATGCGGCCGACGCGTCGTGCCGTGCGTTCGGGATCGGTCACGGGCCGCGACAGGCTGTCCGGGTCGGTGCGCAGGACCTCCTCGAAGCGGTCGACGCGGTCCCGCACCTGTTCGAGACGTTCCCGTCCGCGGGCGAAGCGGCGACTGCGCCGGCTCTGCAGCCAGATCAGCCCTGAGACGTAGAGCGCCCTCACGACGAGTGCGATGCCGAGCGCCGAGAGCGCGAGCCACGTGCCGTGCCAGAGACCCTCGTGCTCACGCAGGTTGTTGTCGACGATCTCCTGCAGCTCGAGGCCGAAGACGAGGAACACGCCGCCCTCGAGGAGGAGCTCGATCGTGCGCCAGTTCAGCTGGTCGCTCATCCGCTGCTCGGGCGTGAAGCGTCGCGCCGCGCCCTGGCCCGTGACGATGCCCGCGACCACCGCCGCGACCAGGCCCGAACCGCCGAGGTGTTCCGTGGGCAGGTAGGCGATGAACGGCACGGTGAAGCTGAGTGCGGTGTTGGCGGCGGGGTTCGGCACGCGCTCCCGCACCCGCAGGTTGACCCAGCCGACGACCGCGCCGAGCACGAGGGCGACCCCGACGCCCCAGGCGAAGGCGCCGATGCCCGCTCCGAAGGCGAACCCGGATGCCACGGCGGCGACGGCCGTCCGCAGCAGCACGAGCGCGGTCGCGTCGTTGAGCAGGCTCTCGCCCTCGAGCAGGGTGACCACCCGCGGCGCGATCCCGAGGCGCTTCGCGATGGACGTCGCGACCGCGTCCGTGGGGCTCAGGATCGCGCCGAGCGCGATGCCGAGGGCGATGCCGAGCCCCGGGATCACGGCCCAGAAGAACAGGCCCAGCACGAGCGAGCTCAGCACGACGAGCAGGACCGACAGACCCGCGATGGGCAGGAAGTCCCGTCGGAACTCGATGGCGGGCAGCTGCACCGCCGCCGAGTACAGCAGCGGGGGCAGGACGCCCACGAGGATGACGTCCGGCTCGACGGCGATCGCCGGGACGAAGGGCAGCAGGCTGACGCCGAGACCGATGGCCAGCAGCACCAGGGGGCCGGCCACGTTGAAGCGGGGGGCGATGACGGTGACGAGGGCGACCACCACGACGCCGGCCACGACGACGATGAGCGGATCGATCACCCTCCGAGGCTAGTCCCGCCGCGGCGGTGGCCGCGGGGACGCTACCGTGAACCCATGACCCCCCAGCGAATCGAGCCCGTCAAGCGCGCCGAGACGGGCGCCGTCCGATGATGAGCGGACCCGCCCACCTCGACGGCATCCTGTATCCCCCGATCGAGCCGTACGAGACCGGGATGCTCCTCGTCGGCGACGGTCAGCGCGTGTACTGGGAGCAGAGCGGCAACCCCGACGGCAAGCCGGTGGTCTTCCTGCACGGGGGGCCCGGATCCGGGTGCTCCGACTGGCACCGCCGGTTCTTCGACCCCGAGAAGTATCGGATCGTGCTCTTCGACCAGCGCGGCTGCGGCCGGTCGACGCCGCACGCGAGCGCGCCCGACGCCGATCTGCGCTTCAACACGACGTGGCACCTCGTCGGCGACATCGAGATGCTCCGGCGCAACCTGGGGATCTCGCGGTGGATGGTCTTCGGCGGCTCCTGGGGGAGCGCCCTGGCCCTCGCCTACGCCGAGACGCACCGCGACGTGGTGAGCGAGCTCGTCCTGCGCGGGATCTTCACGCTCCGGCGTCACGAGCTGGAGTGGTTCTACGAGGGTGGGGCGGCGGCGCTGTTCCCCGATCTGTGGGAGGGGTTCGTGGAGCCCATCCCGGTGCTCGAGCGCTCGCGTCTCATCGAGGCGTACCACCGCCGGCTCACCGATCCCGACCCGGCCGTGCACGTGCCCGCCGGTGTGGCCTGGACGACGTGGGAGGCCTCCACCCTCACGCTCCTGCCGGACCCGGCGCTCGTGTCGTCGATGGCGGACCCGGTGGCGGCGACGGCCTTCGCCCGCATCGAGAACCACTACTTCGTCAACGACGGCTGGTTCCGGCCGAACCAGCTGATCGAGGACGCGCCGGTGCTGAAGGACATCCCGGGCGTCATCGTCCAGGGCCGGTACGACGTCTGCACCCCGATGATGACGGCATGGGACCTGCACCGCGCCTGGCCCGAGGCCGAGCTCGTCGTCGTCGACGACGCCTCGCACTCCGCCGGCGAGGTCGGCATCGCCCGCGCGCTGCGGGCGGCGACGGACCGCTTCGCCGACGCCTGAGCGGGCCGCCCGCCGCGGGCCGCCCGCCGCGGACCGGACCGCTTCGCCGACGCCTGAGGCAGGGGAAGAGCGGGCTGTCACGCCTCCGCGCGCACGGCCTCGGCGACCGCCCGCATGCCGGCGAGGGTCTCGGCGAAGCTCGTCGACAGTGGGGACAGCCCGATGCGCAGCCCGGCGGGGTCGCGGTAGTCGGGGATGACGTCCTCGCGCCACAGGCGGGCGGTCACGGCGCGCATGGCGGGATGCGAGAGCAGGATGTGCCCGCCGCGCTCCGCCTCCGCGCGCGGCGAGGCGACACGCACGCCGAGCGGATCCAGGATGCCGTCGGCCACTCGGAGCGCGAAGCCCGTGAGCTTCAGCGACTTCTCCCGGATCGCCCCGATGCCGGTCCGCGCGATCAGGTCGAGGGTGTCCTGCATCGCGATCATGCCCAGCACCGGCGGGGTGCCCGAGAGGAAGCGGCGCATGCCCTCCGCGGGGTGATACTCGGGGCCCATCGCGAAGACGTCGGCGGCGCCCATCCAGCCCTGAACCGGCTGGACCAGCGTCGCCTGGTGGCGCGCGGCGACGTACGCGAAGGCGGGGGAGCCGGGACCGCCGTTGAGGTACTTATAGGTGCAGCCCACGGCCAGGTCCGCGCCCCAGGCGTCCAGAGCCACGGGGACGGAGCCGGCGGAGTGGCACAGGTCCCACAGCACCAGCGCGCCCGCGTCGTGCGCGACCGCGGTGAGCGTCGCGCCGTCCGCCAGGAAGCCGGAGCGGTAGGACACGTGGCTCAGGAGGACGACCGCGGTCCGCGGACCGACCGCGGCGCGAAGGAGGTCCGCGTCGACGCCGCGGGTCGGATCGACGTCGACCCACACGACCCGGGCGCCCCGTTCGGCGGCGATCCCCTCGACGAGGTACCGGTCGGTCGGGAAGTCGTCGCGGCCCACGACGATCTCGACGCGGGCGGGATCGGCCGCGGTCTGCGCATCGAGGGCGGCGCGCA
>VGAV01000288.1 GCA_016870695.1 Actinomycetota bacterium
CAAGTCAGCGCCGAGGGGGGCGAGTCAGCGCAAAGGGGGCGAGTCAGCGCAGAGGGGGAGTCCCTCGCTGCGGGGCACGGGGCGAGGGGCGGGAGCGCCGGTAGTCTGGCTCGACGTGCGCCGTGGCGCCGACCACGGGGAGAGGCATGACCGAGACGCTCGATCGACGCTCGTCGGTGTCGCCGCCCGACCGCCCGCGGGACGCCCGCCCGGGCCGTGCCGTGCGGCTCGCTCGCATCGGGGCGCTCGCCGCCTTCACCAGCGCGGTGCTCATCTGGGTGAGCCGTCTGCTCGAGCCGAGCGTCCACTACGTCAGTCAGCTGGGCGCGCCCACCATGGCCACCGCGCCGATCTTCAACCCGGCCCTGCTCCTCCTCGCCGCCGCCGCGGTGCTCGTGGACCGGGCGCTCGCCGTCGGCCGCGGCCGCTACGTGGTCGGCTGGCCCATCGCGCTGACGCTGCTCGTGTGCGGACTGAGCTTCGGCCTGGCATCCGTCGTCACCTGCTCACCCGGATGCCCCGTGCCGTTCACCGAGGGCGCGCTCTGGCAGGACACCGTCCACATCGCCGCCGCGGTCCTGGGCTTCGTGCTGGCGATCGTCGCGATGGCGCAGGTCGCGGCGCTGCGGGGCCGCCCGTGGATGCGGTGGGGGAGCATCGTCACGCTGGTCCTCGTGGGAGTCACTTCGTTCACCGGCGCGATGCTCGCCCTGTTCGGCGGTGACACGGTCCTGGGCGGCAACCTCGAGTTCACGGCCGCGACGCTCGCCATCGCCTGGTTCGGCGTCTTCGGTCTGCAGGTCGCCGCCGACGAGGCATCCCTCCCCGCCTGACGCGCGGAACGCCGCCCTCCCCCAGGGAGGCGGCGCTCGGCGGACGGTCAGGCGAGGGCGCGGACGGGCGAGATCCGCGTCGCCAGCCGGGTCGGGACGACGGATGCCACGACGGTGAGCACCGCGGTGGCCGCGATCACGATGGCCACGGTGACCGGCGGGATGGCGGGGACGATGATCGCGGGACCCCCGAGGTGCGCCTGCAGCGGTACCCATCCCCACAGCGCCTGCGCGCCGGCCCAGCCGTAGAAGGTTCCGAGGAGCAGGCCGAGGCCCACGGCGGTGACGACGACGTGCACGGACTCCAGCAGCACCATGCCGCGCACCTGACCCTGCGACAGCCCGAGCGCCCGCAGCAGGCCGAACTCGCGGCGGCGCTGCAGTACACCGAGGGTGAGCAGGTTCACGACGCCGACGGCGGCGATGACGGCCGAGACGGCCACCAGGCCCATGGTCACGGCGGTGAAGATGTCGATGGCCTGCACCACCACGTCCGGCAGGTCGTCCGGGCTCACACGCTGCAGGAACTGCACCGAGCTCTGGCCGCCGACGGCGAACAGGGTCACCAGACCGACGCCCATCACGACGCCGACGACCATGCGCGAGGACCGCTCCGAGTAGCGCACCGCGTTCGCCGCGGCCATGCGCGCGACGGCGCTCCGCCCGAACAGGCGGCCCACGGCCCGCAGGGCGGGCGGGACGAACAGCGTCGATCCGAGCGCGACGCCGCCGAACGAGAGCGCGCCACCCGGAACGGCGATGAGCAGGCCGAACGGGGAGACCAGACCGAGCAGCAGACCGAGGCCCAGGATGCCGAGACCCACGAGGAACAGCGAGAGGGCGGCGACGTGGCGTCCCCGACGAGAGCGCACGGCGTCGCGCGACGGCTCGGCCGCCTGCGACAGTGCCTGCAGCGGGGTGACGGCGATGACGCGGCGGGAGCCGGTCCACGCGGCCAGCCAGGTGACGGCGATGACGGCGAGCACGGGGGCGAGCAGGTCGGGGCGCAGGACGTTCCAGGCGGGGTCGACGTTCCATGCGGCCGACGCGAGACGGAAGGCGAGGACGGACACCAGCAGTCCCCCGAGCGAGCCGAGGACGGCGCCGATGGCCCCGAGGATCAGCCCTTGGCGCGCGATGGTCGTGCGCTCCCGGCGCGCGGAGGATCCGAGCAGGCGCAGGAGGGCGATCCGCCGGACGCGCCCGGCCACGACCGTGCTGAACGTGTTGGCGGTCACCATCCCGCCGACGTACATCGCGATGGCGATGAAGACGATGCCCACGATCGTCAGGGTGGTGCGGACGGTGTTGCTGTCCTCCGCTTCCGGGATCGCCCGGATCACCGCGGAGACGTACTCGATCGCCGAGAGCAGCATGACGCCGAACGCGGCGGAGATCGCCGCCACGAGGATGGTGGCCCCCATCCCGCGCTCACGGATCCAGCTCTGCGGCCGCGCGACGGCGGGCCGGCTCGGTGCGACGGAGGCGACCGTGCGGACCGCGACGGTCATGCCGTCACCCCCTCGGCGCGGAGCATGAACGCCGAGATCTGCTCGGCCGTCTGGGCGGGCTTGTCGGCGACGATGCGCCCGTCGCCCACGAACACGACGCGGTCGGCGCGGGAGGCGGCCACCGGGTCGTGCGTGACCATGGCGATCGACTGGCCGAACTCCCGCGACGCGGTGCGCAGCAGGGTCAGCACCTCGCGGCTCGAGCGGGAGTCGAGGTTTCCCGTGGGCTCGTCCGCGAAGACGAGGTCGGGCGCCGTCGCGAGCGCGCGGGCGATCGCCACGCGCTGCTGCTGGCCGCCGCTGAGCTGGTCGGGGCGGTGGTGCACGCGCTCGACGAGGCCCAGGGCGTGCACGAGGTGGTCGATGCGGGCCTGCTCGCTGGAGGACGGACGCCGCCCGTCGAGGTCGAACGGGAGCAGGATGTTCTCGCGGGCGGTCAGAGTCGGCACGAGATTGAACGACTGGAAGACGAAGCCGACGCGACGTCGCCGGAGGACGGTGAGCTCGTGGTCGGAGAGGCCGGTGATCTGCTGCGAGCCGAGCCAGACGCGCCCGCTCGTGGGGGCGTCGAGACCCGCCATCATGTGCATCAGGGTGGACTTGCCCGACCCGGACGGGCCCATGATGGCGACGAACTCGCCGCGGCGCACCGCGAGGCTCACCCCGTCGAGGGCGTGGACGGCGTTCTCGCCGTCGCCGTAGGTCTTGGTCAGCTGTTCTGCGCGGGCGGCGTAGTCGCCGTCGGTCATCGGAGTGGTCATGGTCCCACGGTAGGAACGGGGGTGCCCGGCCCGCGTCGGCTCCGCGGACGAGATCGCGCGCCCCGCGTCATCCTCCCGGTGGACCGGGTGAAGCAGGGCGAGGGACGGTCGGCGGGACTAGCGTGGGCTCCGTGACTCCTCGACGCCTCTGGCAGATCGCCGTCTGGGTGGCCCCCGTGGTCGCCGTGGTCGTGCTGGTGTCGGTCCTGCGCGGGGCGGGGGTGCCGGTGACGCTGCCGGTGGTGGCCGTCGTCATCGCGGTGCTCGTGGTCGTGCGGCTCGTCGTGGGCCGGCGTCGGCGGCTGCGGAATCGCGGGCGAAAGGACGGGTGAGATGCCCGGCCTCGACCCGGATCGCACCCGAATACGCAGGTATACATGTTCATGTGCGCATCTGGGCCGGGTCAGGCTGGACCCATGATGACTGCGCCCGACCCGTGGGACGACTTCGCGAGAGAGCTGGGCCTGGCCCTGCTGCGTGCTCGCGGCGAGAAACGACTCTCGCAGGAGCAGGTCGCGCACGACGCGGGAATCTCGACGTTCACCTACCGCAAGCTCGAGAAGGGCGAGTCGAACCCCGGGACGCCGGCCAACCCGCGTCTGCGGACCCTCGTCGCCCTGTCGGGCGTGCTGGGCGTCCCGCTCACCGAGCTCATCCCCGAGCCCCCGTCGGGGGTGACGGCCGGCCGCTGACGGCGAGTGTCGGAGGTTCGCGTTCTAATTCTCCCGTGCCCACCAACGATCAGTCCGCCCTCCCCCGGGCGAAGCTGCATGAAAGGTCGCGGCATGTCTCGTCAGAATCCCCTCTCCTCCTCTCCCGTCGCCGCTCCCTGCGCGCACCCGTGGTGCGTCACGGCGCACGGTCGCACCCTGCACCCTGACGACGAGACGCACCGCAGCGCGGGC
>VGAV01000289.1 GCA_016870695.1 Actinomycetota bacterium
TTAACCAGGGCGAGGTGTGCACGTGTCCGTCGCGGTCGCTCATCCAGCGCTCGATCTACGACCAGTTCCTCGGCGACGGCCTCGAGCGCGTGAAGAAGGTGCGCCAGGGCAACCCGCTCGACCCCGAGACGATGATCGGCGCGCAGGCCTCCAACGACCAGCTGGAGAAGATCCTGTCGTACATCGACATCGGCAGGCAGGGCGGCGCGAAGCTGCTGACGGGCGGCGAGCGCGTCGATCTCGGCGGCGACCTGTCCGGCGGCTACTACGTGGCTCCGACGGTGTTCGAGGGCACGAACGACATGCGGATCTTCCAGGAGGAGATCTTCGGTCCCGTGCTGTCGGTCACGTCGTTCGACTCGTTCGACGACGCGATCTCGATCGCGAACGACACCCTGTACGGCCTCGGCGCCGGCGTGTGGAGCCGCAGCGGCGACACCGCCTACCGCGCCGGACGGGCCATCGAGGCCGGACGCGTCTGGACGAACACATACCACCAGTACCCGGCCCACGCCGCGTTCGGCGGGTACAAGCAGTCGGGCATCGGCCGGGAGAACCACCTCAAGATGCTCGACCACTACCAGCAGACGAAGAACCTGCTCGTGTCCTACGCCGAAGGCGCGATGGGCTTCTTCTGATCGGCGACCCCCGCGGCGGCCTCACCCCTTTGGGGCCGTCGCGGGCCGGCGCCGGCGAGGCGTGTCCCACTTCGTGCAAGTTCGGGGGTGAATTCTGCACGAAGTGGGACATGCCGGTTGGTGGGCCGGTGGTTCAGGCAGGCGTGTCCCCATTTGTGCAGGTCGATGGGGTGGATCCTGCACGAAGTGGGACATGCCGGTTGGTGGGCCGGTGGTTCAGGCAGGCGTGTCCCCATTTGTGCAGGTCGATGGGGTGGATCCTGCACGAAGTGGGACATGCCAGAGGAGAAGGAGAGAAACGGATGCCAGGACTGTCCCGGGTGGACGTGACGGATGCCGCTGCCGCGCTGCTGCGCGACCTGACGGCGACTCACGGGCCGCTCATGTTCCACCAGTCGGGGGGCTGCTGCGACGGCAGCTCGCCCATGTGCTACCCCGTGGGGATGTTCTTGACGGGGCCGAGCGACGTCCGTCTGGGTGCGATCGAGGTGGGTCTCGACGACCCGATCGAGGTCTACATGTCGGAGAGCCAGTTCGAGTACTGGAAGTTCACGCACCTCACCATCGACGTGGTCCCCGGTCGGGGCGCGGGGTTCTCGGTCGAGGGCCCGACGGGCATGCGGTTCCTCATCCGCTCCCGCATGCTCACCGAGGAGGAGGCGTCGGCGTTCGGGGTCAGTGCCTGATCGGAACACGGGTCGAGCGACCACAGAATCGGGTGCATCTCCGGATGTGGAGCGTGCCGCCCGGGGCCAGGAGCGCGGACACGACTCCCGCCCAGCGGGTGATGGACGGCAGCCAGCAGAGCGCTCCGATGCCGTCGGTGGTCATGGCATCCCTTCCGTCCCGGGGCAGCCTAGCGAGCGCGGTGGGGCGAGCCATGGGCAGGTGGGTGAGGAACCGGGTGATCTTTCGGTGCAGATGACGGCGGAAAAAAGGCGGCGTTCCTAGCCTGCGGGGATGCGGAAGCTCCTCGACCCTCGTCCCGGTGCTCGCCGAGGGCCCGGCAGCGCTCCGGACGACGCGAGCGGCCTGGCGACCATGCCGACAACGGAGCTGCTCGACGGTCTCGCCGCCGCGCCGGGTGCGACCCTCGCCCTCCTCATCGCGTCCAGCGGCCGTCTGCGGACGCGCCTGCGGTCGACGGCCCCGGACCGCATCGCGCCATGGTGGCGGCGACTCGCGGACGCGCAGCGCGCGGCGCTCGAGCGCGACGAGCCGGCGCTGGTCGGGGGTCTCGGCGGCATCCCGTACGCCGTGCGGTCGCGCGCCAATTCCCGGGTCCTGCGCGCGGCGATGCTCATCACCGGCCGGCACCCGATCGACGAGGCCGCGCTCCGGGCGGCGGCGCTGACCGAGCTGCGTCGCGCCGCCGACGAGGAGACGCTGGTCTCCCTCGACCTGGAGGTCCCCGTGCGGGCGACGGTCGCCGTCGGCGACCTGGACCGGGCGACGCACGTCAGCTACCTCGTGCCGGGCATGGACGTCGGCGTCGCGGGGAGCATCGGCGACTACGTCGGGGCCGCGCACCGCCTGCGGCAGACCCAGGCCGCGGTCTCGGACGTTCCCCTCGCCGACATCGCCGTGGTCGCCTGGCTCGGCTACCGTCCCCCGCACAACGCGAGCGTCGAGGGGATGGTGTCGGTGGCGTTCAACGAGCGCGCCGCCGTCGGGGCCGTCGCCCTGGCATCCGATCTCCGCGCGCTGCGGGCCAGCCGATGCGGATCCCCGCCGGAGATCACGGTGGTCGGGCACTCCTACGGGACGAACGTGGCCGCCCTCGCGCTCACACGGACCTCCGCCGCCCACGCGGTCCTGCTGGGCTCGGCGGGGATCGCGGCGACGGTGCGCCGCGCGGCCGACATCGACGTCCCGATCGGCGAGGTATTTGCGACCGAGGCGGTGGCCGACGAGTGGGCGATGGTCGGACGCGCGCTGTCCCTGCGACCGGACCCCACGACGGTCCGGTTCGGCGCCCGCGTCTTCAGCTCCGAGGGCGGCACGGTGAACGGGCTCGACGTCGAGGCCGTGGGCATGCACGGACCGTTCGGCGACCGCCCCGGCCGGGTCAGCTATCTCGACGCCGGGTCCTCGGCGCTCCTCAGCACGGCGCTCGTGGCGATGGGCCGGGGTGGCGAGCTGCCGGCCCGCGGCGGGCCCAACGACCGGATGATCCAGTTCTCCCGCCGGATCGCCCGGCGGTTCGTCCTTCCGGCGGACGAGGGGCGGCCGCGGCCCGCCTCCCCGTCGGTGTCGTCGCGTGACGCCGGGCGGCCCTGACGTCGGCCGTCCGGGTTAGCCTGGCGGCATGTCGGGTCGCGTCTACGTCATTCACGAGAACCCCCAGTGGCTGCCGCCGTTCGAGGCGGCGTTCGAGGCCGAGGGCGTCCCCCTGGAGGAGTGGCTCCTCACGGACGGTGCGATCGACCTCGGCGCCGAGCCGCCGGAGGGTGTCTTCTGGTCGCGCCTGAGCGCGTCGGCGCATACGCGGGACCACGGCGAGAGCAAGGAGTACGGCCGCGCCGTGCTGCGCTGGCTCGCCTCGTGGGGCCGCACCGTCATCAACGGCGCCGACGTCCTCGAGCTCGAGGTGAGCAAGGTCGCGCAGCACGCGGCGCTGCGTCACGCCGGCATCGACGTGCCGCGGACGGTCGCCGTCTTCGGCACGGAGCGCCTGGTCGCGCAGGCGGCGGCCTTCACGGCCCCCTTCATCAGCAAGCACAACCAGGGCGGCAAGGGCCTCGGCGTGCGCCGCTGGGACTCGCACGACGCCTTCGCCGCCTGGGTGGCCGGGCCCGAGTTCGAGCCGTCGCCCGACGGCGTCACGCTGCTTCAGGAGCTCCTCGTCGCGAAGGCCCCGTTCATCACGCGCGCCGAGTTCGTCGGCGGCGAGTTCGTCTACGCGGTCCGCGTCGACACCAGCGCCGGCAGCTTCGAGCTCTGCCCCGCCGAGGCATGCGCGGTCCCGGGGGCCGACGGCGTCGAGCCCGAGCCGCTGTTCCGCCGTCGCGACGACGTCGACCCGGCGCTCATCGACCGCTACCTCGCCTTCCTCGCTGCCGAGGGCATCGGCATCGCCGGGATCGAGTTCATCGAGACCGTGGACGGCCGCACCGTCACGTACGACGTCAACACGAACACCAACTACAACCCCGACGTCGAGTTGACGGCTCCGCGCTCCGGACCCCGTGCCATCGCCCGGTGGCTGGGATCGCTGCTGCCGCAGGACGCGGCCGTCGGCACCCGTGTCTGAGCCGGCGGCGCCCACCCTGGACTGGGAGGGCTACGGTTTCGCGACCCGTCAGGTCCACGCCGGAGAGGCCGAGGACCTGACCCACGGCGCACGCATCACCCCGGTGCACCTCTCC
>VGAV01000290.1 GCA_016870695.1 Actinomycetota bacterium
GTCCGCGCTTATCGCGAGGGCATCGTCGCGAAGAAGTTCAAGGGCCTCGAAGGACTGATCTCGACCCGCGGCATCCGTGTCGTCGCCGGAGAGGGCACGCTCGAGGCGGGCCCCGCGGTCCGCGTCGGCGAGGACCTCTACCGCGGGACGGACGTCATCCTGGCGACCGGCTCCTACAGCCGCAGTCTCCCCGGTCTCGAGATCGGCGGCCGCGTGCTCACGAGCGAGCAGGCGCTCGACCTGGACGAGGTCCCGGACCGCGTCGTCGTGCTCGGCGGGGGCGTCATCGGGGTCGAGTTCGCGAGCGTATGGCGGTCGTTCGGCGTCGACGTCACCATCGTCGAGGCCCTTCCCCACCTGCTGCCCGCGGAGGACGTGTCGTCGAGCAAGGCGCTCGAACGCGCGTTCCGCAAGCGCGGCATCTCCTTCCAGCTCGGCCGCCGCTTCGCGTCCCTCACGCAGACCGACGCGGATGTCACGGTGCAGCTCGACGACGGCTCTGCCCTCACCGCGGACTACGTGCTCGTCGCCGTCGGGCGCGGACCGTCGACGTCTGGACGGGGATACGAGGAGGCCGGGGTCGTCCTCGAACGGGGCTTCGTGCGGACGGACGACCGTCTGCGGACGGCGGCCCCGCACGTCTGGGCCGTCGGCGACATCGTCCCCGGGCTCCAGCTCGCGCACCGCGGCTTCCAGCAGGGCATCTTCGTGGCCGAGGAGATCGCCGGGCTCGCGCCCGTCGTCGTCTCCGACGTCGACGTGCCGCGTGTGGCGTACTCCCACCCCGAGGTCGCCTCGGTCGGGCTCACGGAAGCGCAGGCCGTCGAACGCCACGGAGCCGACGCCGTCACGGCGTACGAGTACAACCTCGCGGGCAACGGCCGCAGCGAGATCCTGGGCACGTCGGGCATCGTCAAGATCGTCCGCCGCGTCGACGGCCCCGTCCTCGGGGCCCATCTCGTCGGCGATCGCGTCGGCGAGCTCATCTCGGAGGCCCAGCTCGCCGTCGGCTGGGAGGCGCACCCCGAGGACATCGCACCGTTCGTCCACGCGCACCCCACACAGAGCGAGGCGCTGGGCGAAGCGTTCCTGGCGCTGGCCGGCAAGCCGCTGCACGCACTCTGATCCCCAACCCGTCACTAAGCTAGTTACCGCATCCGGTACGAAGGAGACATACCCATGAGCACTTCCGTCGTCCTCCCCGCTCTCGGCGAGAGCGTGACCGAGGGAACGGTCACCCGCTGGCTCAAGCAGGTCGGTGACACCGTCCAGGAGGACGAGGGTCTGCTGGAGATCTCGACCGACAAGGTCGACACCGAGATCCCCTCGCCCGTCTCGGGCGTGATCGAGGAGATCCTGGTCCAGGAGGACGAGACCGTCGAGGTCGGCGCCGTCCTCGCCAAGATCGGTGACGGCTCGGGCGCCGCGTCCTCGGACGACGCCCCGCAGAGCGCCCCCGCCGGGCAGGAGGCCGCCCCGGCCGAGGAGCCCGCCGCCCCCGCGGAGGCCGCCCCCGCCGAGCAGCCCGCCGCCGAGCAGCCGGCCCCCGAGTCGTCCGGCTCGGACTCGGGCGACTCCACCGAGGTGAAGCTCCCCGAGCTGGGCGAGAGCGTCACCGAGGGCACCGTCACCCGCTGGCTGAAGTCGGTCGGCGACGACGTCGCCGTCGACGAGCCGCTCCTGGAGATCTCGACCGACAAGGTCGACACCGAGATCCCGTCGCCGGTCGCCGGCACGCTGCAGGAGATCCTCGTCCAGGAGGACGAGACCGTCGAGGTCGGTGCAGCGCTCGCCCGCATCGGCAGCGGCGCCCCGGCTGCGTCCGAGGCCCCCGCCCCTGAGCAGCCCAAGGCCGAGGAGCCGAAGGCCGAGGAGTCCGCGCCCGCTCCGGAGAAGCCGGCGGAGCAGCCCGCGCCCGCCGCGGAGAAGCCCGCCGCCCAGCCCGCGCCCGCCGCGGAGAAGCCCGCCGCCCAGCCCGCGCCCGCCGCGTCGTCCAACGACGAGGTCACCTATGTCACCCCGCTCGTGCGCCGTCTCGCGCAGCAGCAGGGCGTCGACCTCGCCTCCGTCACCGGCACCGGTGTCGGTGGACGCATCCGCAAGGAGGACGTGCTGAAGGCCGCCGAGGCCGCGAAGTCCGTTCCCGCCGCGGAGTCGGCTCCGGCTCCCGCCGCCGCGGCGTCGTCCGCACCGGTCGAGGTCTCGCCGCTGCGCGGGACGACGCAGAAGATGTCGCGTCTGCGCAAGGTCATCGCCGAGCGTGCCGTGGCATCGATGCAGGCAACCGCTCAGCTGACGACGGTCGTGGAGGTGGACGTCACCAAGCTGTCGGCCCTGCGCGACCGTGTGAAGGGCGACTTCCAGCAGAAGACCGGCGACAAGCTGTCCTTCCTGCCGTTCTTCGCGATCGCCGCCGTCGAGGCGCTCAAGACCTACCCGATCATCAACTCGACGGTGGAGGGCGACGAGATCGTCTACCCCTCGAGCGAGAACATCTCGATCGCGGTCGACACCGAGCGCGGTCTGCTGACGCCGGTGGTCAAGGAGGCCGGCGACAAGAACATCGCGCAGCTCGCTCGCGAGATCGCCGACCTGGCCGCTCGCACCCGGGACAACAAGCTGAAGCCGGACGAGCTCGCGGGCGGCACCTTCACGCTGACCAACACCGGTTCGCGTGGGGCGCTGTTCGACACCCCGATCGTCTTCCTGCCGCAGTCGGCCATCCTCGGTCTCGGCGCGGTCGTGAAGAAGCCCGGCGTGGTCTCGGTCGACGGCAAGGACGCGTTCGCGGTGCGCTCGTACGTGTACCTGGCTCTGTCGTACGACCACCGCATCATCGACGGTGCCGACGCCGCCCGCTTCCTCGGCGCGGTGAAGGCGCGCCTCGAGGCGGCGCAGTTCGAGGGCGACCTGGGTATCTGACCCCGCCTCAGACCGGCTCATGATGGCTGGTCCGTGATCGCTCCGGCGGCGCGGACCAGCCATCTGTCGTTCACGCGGACGAGTGTGACGTACTGTCGTCGTCCAGACACCTCGAGGCGCAGCACCACGAGACCACCGAAGTCGTCGACGAGCGCCATCCTCGCGCCCGCCGGTGGCAGCAGCTCCGGCTCGTCCGGGGGTGGTGCGGCCTCGCGCAGCGGGGCGAGGCAGACGGTGTCGGACCCGCAGGCTCCCGCTGCCTCCACGACCCGCCGTATCCCGTTCGGGACAGCGCCGTCCGGGGACGCGTCCGGAGCCGCCGACGGGCCGAGGTCCGCCACGGCATCGTCCTCGTCCTCGTCCTCCACAGGGCGGTCGGCGATGCTCCCGCCCGTCACACCCGACGTCGCGCCCCCGCCATCGCCCGGCCCGGCGACGACCGTGACGCCCACGGCGACCACGGCCGCGACGACGGCCGCAGCCGTCCACAGGACGACACGACGCCGCGACGATACCGGCGCCCGGCGGCGCCATCGCCGGCGTGCGTCGCGGAGGGCCGCGGCGACGGCTGTTCGGAGGTCGGCATCCACGAGGGCCAGCAGTCCCGCAGACCCGCCCGCGTCCTCCTCGAGGTCGTCGGCGACGACCGGGCGCAGAGGACCGAGAACGAGAGGGCGCGGCTCCCCCAGGCGGAACACCCGCTCCTCCGCAGCTGATGCCGCGGCGGTCGACGGTCGCTCCAGCACGCGGCGGACCTCGGCGACCACCGCGTCGATGTCCGGCGGCACCAGGCCCCGCAGACCGTCGACGGTCCGGAGGATCGCGGGGGGCTCCGCCGGCGGGCACGGAACGGGGCGTCCCTCGTCGGTCAGTCCCCAGACGGCATCCCGACCCGCCATCCCGGCACCCCGGAGGAACGAGACGAGCAGGGTGACGACTTCTCCGGTCGACATCGGGATGCGGCTGCGTCGACGGCGCTCGAGGTAGTCGTCGAGGAGTTCGACGCACACGGATGACTCCCCGGGCGGGGAGCTGAGGGGCGGCATGGTCGTCACGCGACGATGGTGACCGGAACGGC
>VGAV01000291.1 GCA_016870695.1 Actinomycetota bacterium
CGCCGATCGAGCCGGCTCGCGCCGCACTCTCGCGGCCGCCATCGGCCACCCCCGCACGGCGGTAGGCTGAGCGGATGACCGGCCCCGAGCCCGAGCCCCGCGCCCCCCTGCGCGACCTCCTTCGCCGCCGCACCGTCTCGAGCGACCTCACCCCGCCCGTCCCCGAGGCGCTCCGGCAGGCGACCGCCTACTCGTGGCGGCTGCTCGTCATCGCGGCGGCGCTCGGCGTCGTGGTCTTCCTGGTCATCCAGCTCAAGCTCCTCGTCATCCCCCTCCTCGTCGCGATCCTCATCACGGCGCTCGTGTGGCCGGCGTTCTCCTTCCTCCTCCGGCACGGCTGGCCGCGCTGGCTGGCCATCGTCGTCACGGTGCTCGGGACGATCGCGGTCATCTCCGGCCTGCTCTGGCTCGCGGTGTGGCAGATCACGCAGCAGTTCGGCTCGGTGCGGGAACGGACGGTGGATGCCGTCACGCAGTTCCGTCAGTACCTGATCGACGGTCCGCTGCACCTGAGCTCGGCGCAGATCGACCAGGGCCTCGGCCAGGGCGTCACGTTCCTGCAGCAGCAGGGCGGCGCCCTGTGGACGGGCGCCCTCGCGATCGGGACCACGCTGGGTCACGTCGGCGCCGGTCTCCTGCTGACGCTGTTCATCCTGCTGTGCCTGCTCGCGGACGGCGGCGGCATCTGGAGCTGGACCACCCGGCTGTTCCCGCGGGTGTCGCGCCCGGCGGTCGACGGCGCGGGCCGTGCCGGTTGGCGGACGGTCAAGACGTACGCCCGGACGCAGCTGCTCGTCGCGACGATCGACGCGATCGGCATCGGCGTCAGCGCGTTCCTCCTGGGCGTCCCGCTCGCCGTCCCGATCGGCGTGCTCGTGTTCCTCGGGGCGTTCGTGCCGTTCGTCGGCGCGATCGTCACCGGCGCCGTGGCCGTGTTCATCGCCCTCGTGTACAACGGGCCGCTCATCGCGCTGTTCATGCTCATCGCCGTGCTCGTCGTGCAGCAGGTCGAGAGCCACATCCTGCAGCCCATCCTCATGGGCTCGGCGGTCAAGGTGCACCCGCTCGCCGTGGTGCTCGTCGTCGCCGGCGGCGCGATGATCGGCGGCATCGCCGGCGCGCTGTTCGCGGTGCCGCTCGCGGCGTTCGTCAACGTCGTCGCGGTGTACCTGAGCAGTCACGCGTGGGAGCGGCGCGGCTCCGTCGAGGCGTCCCCCGACCTGATCTGGCAGACCGTTCCCCGGGAGCGCAGGAAGAAGTCATGACCGACACGCCCACCCTGGCCGAGTTCGAGGATGCTGCGAACGAGCTGCGCGGCATCATCACGCGCACGCCCCTCGACGAGTCGCTGCACCTCACCGACCTCCTCGGCGTTCCCGTCAACCTCAAGCTCGAGAACCTGCAGCGGACCGGGTCGTTCAAGATCCGCGGCGCGACCTACCGCCTCTCGCGTCTGACCGAGGAGGAGCGGGCGCGCGGCGTCGTCGCGGCCTCGGCCGGAAACCACGCGCAGGGCGTCGCCCTGGCCGCGCAGCAGCTGGGCATCGCCGCCACCATCTTCATGCCCCTCGGCGTCCCCGTCCCCAAGCTCCTCGCGACCCGCGGCTACGGGGCCGAGGTCGTCCTGGAGGGCGCGACCGTCGAGACGCCGCTCCGCCTGGCCGCGGAGTTCGCGGAGCGCACGGGCGCGGTGCTCATCCACCCCTTCGACCATCGCGACATCGTCGTCGGCCAGGGCACACTCGGCCTCGAGCTGATCGAGGACATGCCCGACCTCGAGACGGTGATCGTCGGCATCGGCGGCGGGGGACTGGCCGCCGGTGTCGCGGCCGCGGTCAAGACGCGCGCCGCCGCCGAGGGCCGCGAGGTCCGTGTGATCGGAGTGCAGGCGCACAACTCCGCCGCCTACCCCTCGTCGCTCGCGGCCGGTTATCCGATGCAGGTGCCGACGACGCCGACCATCGCCGACGGCATCGCCGTGGCCCGCCCCGGCGATCTCCCCTTCGAGCTCATCCGGCAGTACGTCGACGAGGTCGTCACCGTCACCGAGGACGACATCGCCCGCGCGCTCCTCGTGCTGCTCGAGCGCGCGAAGCAGGTCGTCGAGCCGGCGGGGGCGGTCGGCGTCGCGGCGATCCTCGCGGGCAAGATCCAGGCGTCCGGTCCGACGGTCACGATCCTGTCCGGCGGCAACATCGACCCGCTGCTGCTGCAGCGCGTCGTGGCCCACGGGCTGGCGGCATCCGGTCGCTACATGTCGTTGCGGATTCCGCTCCCGGATCGTCCCGGGCAGCTCGCCCGCGTCTCGGAGCTGCTGGCCCAGGTCGGCGCGAATGTCATCGAGGTGCTGCACACCCGTCACGGACAAGGTCTGCAGATCAGCGAGGTCATCCTGCAGCTGTCGGTCGAGACCCGCGGGGCGGAGCACCGCGACCTCGTCATGCACACCCTCGCCGAGGCGGGTTTCGTCGCCACGGTGGTTCCGGACTGACGAAGGGATGCCGCGCCGGCGGCATCCGATCGAGAATTCAGCCCCGGCCCGCGAGGTCCGCCGTCACCGGCGGAGTCCCGGCAGGAACGCATCGAGCCGCCCACCCCGCGGACGGGGGAGCGGCTCGACGACGGGTTCTTACTGGCCGGTGTAGGTCTCGACCTTGACGACCTCGACCTGGATCTGCTTGCCGTTGGGGGCGGTGTACGAGACCTTCTCGCCCTCCTTGGCTCCGAGGATGGCGGCGCCGAGCGGCGACGCCTCGCTGTAGACGTCGAGCTCGCTGTCGGCCGCGATCTCGCGGTTGCCGAGCAGGAAGGTCTCCTCGCCGCCGGCGATGAGGGCGGTGACGACCGTGCCGGACTCGACGACGCCGTGGCTCTCGGGGGCCTCGCCGACCTTCGCGTCCTTCAGCAGCTGCTGGAGGGTGCGGATGCGCGCCTCCTGCTTGCCCTGCTCGTCCTTGGCGGCGTGGTAGCCGCCGTTCTCCTTGAGGTCGCCCTCCTCGCGCGCCGCCTCGATGCGCTTGGCGATCTCCTCGCGGCCCGTGGTCGAGAGGTGCTCGAGCTCGTGCGCGAGACGGTCGTAGGCATCCTGGGTCAGGAAGGTCACCTGGGCGTCACTGGACACGATGGTCTCCTTGATTCGATCGGGCGGGGAGCATCGCTCCTCCGCGCGGCGGGACACGACGGCGGATATGTCGAACGCCCCGGCTCCAGCCAGGGCGTGCGTCGTGAGGTTCGAGCCTACGGCACCCAGCAAGTGTTGACAAAACCCGTCGTCGCCAGCGCGAGAGTGGGGATCTCCTCGGTGAACGCGCGGCTGTGGTCGGGGGACGCGGGGTACTCCACGACCCGCCAGCCGACAGTGCCGTGCTCCTCGTCCTGCGCCTCGATCGCGCACGCGACGGGCTCGCCCACGGGGGAGGTGATCTGGAAGGTGAGCGTCACGAGACCGTCGTCGACCACGTTGTACCCGGTGTCGGTCGCCGTCACGGACGAGATGCTGTTGGACACGACGGACCAGCCGAGCAGCGCCGTCGCGGTCACCGCCACGACGCCGACGATCGTCCAGAGCACCGCGCGTCGGCGGGGCGACCGCGTGCGACCGTACCGCTCGTCGAGCATCGCCTGCGTCGTCATGATCTCCCCGGGCTTAGGCTGGACTTCCAGGCTACGCTCTCCCGTCCGGACCGAAGGACCTCATGCTCTTCCCGATCGCGATCCTCGCGGCCACCCCCACTCCCGCCGTCACCCCCGACGAGTCGATCGTCACGCCCGGGCCGCTCGGCTTCGCCGCGATCGCCTTCATCGGCGTCGCCGTGTTCCTGCTCGTCTGGGACATGCTGCGCCGGATCCGTCGCGGTCGGTACCGCGAGGAGGTCAACGCCCAGCTCGACGAGGAGGAGCGGGCGCGCGCCGAGGCGCAGGGCTCGACCGTCGTCGACGACGACACCGAGCCGGGCGCGCCTCGCTGATAGGAG
>VGAV01000292.1 GCA_016870695.1 Actinomycetota bacterium
GTCTACCCCGCCGGCAGCTTCGAGGGGACGATCACCCTCGAGGGCGAGGAGATGGCCTTCCGCTCCATCAACGACAGCGAGGCCGCCGGCATCGTCATCATCCACCAGGAGCTGGCCCTCAGCCCGTACCTCTCCATCGCCGAGAACATCTTCCTCGGCAACGAGAAGTCCCGGCGCGGCGTCATCGACTGGAACGCGACGAACACCGCGGCGGCCGAGCTGCTCAAGCGCGTCGGCCTGCGTGAGAACCCGGCGACCAAGATCTACGAGCTCGGCGTGGGCAAGCAGCAGCTGGTCGAGATCGCGAAGGCGCTGGCCAAGGAGGTCAAGCTCCTCATCCTCGACGAGCCCACCGCCGCCCTCAACGACGACGACTCGGCGCACCTGCTCGACCTCATCGACCAGCTGCGCACCCAGGGCATCACGTGCATCATCATCAGCCACAAGCTGAAGGAGGTGCTCCGCATCTCCGACCGCATCACGATCATCCGCGACGGCCGCACGATCGAGACGATGCTCCGCTCCGACCCCGAGACGGACGAAGGCCGCATCATCCGCGCGATGGTCGGCCGCGACCTGAACAGTCTCTTCCCGCCGCGGGAGCCCGACATCGGCGACGAGCTGTTCCGGGTGGAGAACTGGACGGTGCACCACCCCGTCGACACCGAGCGCGTCGTCATCCAGAACGCGTCCTTCATGGTCCGCGCCGGCGAGATCGTCGGCTTCGCCGGGCTCATGGGCGCCGGCCGCACCGAGCTGGCGATGAGCATCTTCGGCCGCATGTACGGCACCGGCATCTCCGGGGAGGTCTACAAGAACGGCACGCAGATCGACGTACGGACCGTGGATGCCGCCATCAAGCACGGCATCGCCTACGCGACCGAGGACCGCAAGAGGTACGGGCTGAACCTCATCGGCGACATCCAGGTCAACGTCTCGGCATCCGCCCTGGCCCGTCTCGCCCGGCTCGGGGTCGTGGACCGCTACCGGGAGTACAAGGTCGCCGACTCGTACCGCTACAAGATGAACATCAAGGCGCCCAGCGTCGCCGCGATCACCGGACGCCTCTCCGGCGGGAACCAGCAGAAGGTCGTCCTGTCCAAGTGGATGTTCACCGGACCCGACGTGCTGATCCTCGACGAGCCCACCCGGGGCATCGACGTCGGGGCCAAGTACGAGATCTACGGGATCATCAACGAGCTCGCGGCCCAGGGCAAGGCCGTCATCGTCATCTCGTCGGAGCTGCCCGAGGTCATCGGCCTCTCCGACCGCATCTACACGATCTCCGAGGGACGCATCACGGCCGAGGTCGGCCGCGACGACGCCACGCAGGAGAACCTCATGCGGCACATGACCGCCGGAAGGAACTGACAGCAATGGCCACCGCATCCACCCAGACGGTCGAGGCGCCGACGCAACCGGGGCCGCGACGGCGCGGCATCCTGGCGCGTATCAACTTCCGTCAGTTCGGCATCCTCGCCGCCCTCGTCATCATCATCGCGCTGTTCCAGGTGCTCACCGGCGGCCGTCTGCTGCTGCCCGGCAACGTCAACAACCTCATCCAGCAGAACGCGTACGTGCTGATCCTCGCCATCGGCATGGTGATGGTCATCATCGCGGGCCACATCGACCTGTCGGTGGGCTCCGTCGTTGCGATGGTCGGCGCGATCGCCGCGATCTCGATGAACCAGTGGGGCCTGCCGTGGTACCTGGCGGTGGTGCTCTCGCTCGTCGTCGGCGCGATCGTCGGCGCGTGGCAGGGCTTCTGGGTCGCCTTCGTCGGCATACCGGCCTTCATCGTGACTCTCGCCGGCATGCTGCTCTTCCGCGGACTCACCCTCGTGCTGCTGACCGGCGGCACGATCAGCGGCCTGCCCGACGGCTTCACGGCCATCGGCGCCGGCTGGCTGCCGCCCGCGCTCGGCTACCTCGGCAACTGGGACGCCCTGACGCTCGTGCTCGGCGCGATCGCCAGCGCCGCGCTCGTCGTCCAGCAGCTGCGCACCCGCGCCACGCTCCGCCGCCTCGACCTGCCGCGCGAGGTCGCGTGGTCGTTCTGGCTGAAGAACGCCGCCGCGGTCGTCGTGATCATGGCCGCCGCCTTCACGCTCGCGACCTACAACGGCACCCCCATCGTGCTCATCATCCTGGCCGTGCTCGTGCTCGCCTACACGTTCGTGCTCAACCGCACGACGTTCGGCCGGCACATCTACGCCATGGGCGGCAACCTGTTCGCCGCCATCATGAGCGGCGTGAAGACGAAGTGGGTCAACTTCTTCATCTTCGTGAACATGGGTGCGCTCGCCGGTCTCGCCGCCGTGGTCAGCACCGCGCGTGCGGGCAGCGCCGTCGCCGCCGCCGGGCAGAACTACGAGCTCGACGCCATCGCCGCGGTCTTCATCGGCGGCGCCGCGGTCCAGGGCGGCATCGGCACGGTCGTCGGAGCGGTGGTCGGCGGCCTCGTCATGGGCGTGCTGAACATGGGTCTGTCGATCCTGAGCGTGGATGCCGCCTGGCAGATGGCCATCAAGGGCATCGTCCTGCTGCTGGCGGTGGCGTTCGACATCTTCAACAAGCGCCGCAACGGCGGTGTCTGACCGGGATGGGGAGCGCGGCCGCGGGCCGCGCTCCCCATCCCTCCCCGCGTCGGTCCCTGCCGGCTGCGGCCACGCCGATCATCGGGGCGGCGGCGTCGGGCTTCCGCTGGATGGGATGATGGGGGAGGTGCGCCCCTCATGACCCCTGCCGTGTTCGAGCCCGCGACGCCGCTCGCACCCCCGGCCGGTCGTACGACCAACGACCTGATCCGCCAGCAGAACCTCGCGTCCGTGCTGTCGTTGCTCCACTCCAAGGGAGCGCTCTCACGCGCTCAGCTGGGGGCCACGACCGGCCTCAACCGCTCGACGGTGACCGGGCTCGTGATGGAGCTGACCGAGCTGGGACTCGTCCGCGAGGCGCCGGGCGGGGAGCGCACCGGCAAGGTCGGGCGCCCCATCCTCGACATCGAGCCGGAGGACCACGTCGCGGCGCTGAGCGTCCGGGCGGAGCCGCACGCCGTGACCGTCGCCCTCGTCGGTCTCGGCGGCGTCGTGCACGCGCGCCTGCGCCACGACACCGCCAGCGCCCCCTCCCCGCGCCGCTTCGTGCAGATCGTCGCCTCGTCGGTGGAGGCCATGCGCGCCGACATCGACCGCCACTACCGTGTCGTCGGTGCCGGGCTGGCCGTCCCGGGCCTCGTCAACGCGAACGGCTCGGTGCTCGTGTCGCCGACGCTCGGCTGGAAGCGCGACCCCGTCTCGGCGCGCCTGTCCGACGAGCTCGGCATGCCCGTCGCCGCGGGCAACGACGCCAGTATCGGCGCGCTCGCCGAGTCCCGCTTCGGCGTCGGGGTCGGCGTCGGCAACCTGCTCTACCTCGGCGGCGCGATGCACAGCATCGGCGGGGGTCTCATCATCGACGGCACCCTCCTCCGCGGGACGTCGGGCTACGCCGGCGAACTCGGTCACACCGTGGTGGACCCGCGAGGGCGCGCCTGCGTCTGCGGACGACGGGGATGCCTCGAGGCCGAGGTGAGCCTGGACATCCTCGAGCCCCTGCTCGGACGGCGGAAGCTCGACGAGGACGAGCTCGACGTCGAGCTCGGCGTGGCCCGCGACCCCCGGGTCATGAGCGAGGTCACGCGCCAGGTCGAGATGCTCTCGCTGGCCCTGACGAACTTCGTGAACGCCTTCGCCCCCGAGACCGTCGTGCTCTCCGGCTACCTCGGCGCGCTGCTATCCGTCAGCCGCGAGCGTCTGGCCGACGCCGTCCGGGTGCACCCGCTCGGCGCGGAGGGGCGGGCGATCCGTCTCGAGCGCGCGCACCTGCGGTCGCGGCTGATGCTCGTCGGACCGGCGGAGCTGGCCTTCGCTGACCTGCTGTCGAACCCGGCCGGCTTCCGCGGCTGACCCCGCCGGCTCGCGTGGCAGCTGC
>VGAV01000293.1 GCA_016870695.1 Actinomycetota bacterium
TCCTACATCGACGACGTGCTCAGCCATCGCCGCGACGAGGCCACCGTGATGGGCCCGCCGACCGACACGATGTCCGTCCCCGTGGTCTCCGACGCCGACGCCCCGGCCACGGGCGAGGTGCCCACGACCGACACCGCGAACGTCGACTGGCGCGACCTGGTCTGACAAAGCTGCGGGGCACTCCCCCGCCGCCCCGAGATCGCACGTTCGGCGCGACAGCACACGGTCGCGGCCCCGCGGACCGTGCGACCTCGCGCGGAACGTGTGATCTCGACGGACGACGGAGGCCGTGGCATCCGGAATCGATCCGGGATGCCACGGCCTCCGCGCGCGCCGCCGGGTCAGTAGCCGACGGTGAAGCGCTCCCGCTCGTGCTTCGGGTCCTCGATCTCGTCGAGGACCGCGATGGCGAAGTCGGCGCCGCCGATGGACGACTCGCCGTTCTCGTCGACGACGAGCACCGCGCCGCCGTCGCGGTAGCGGCCGGTGCGCTCGCCCGGCGCCCACGCGCCGAAGGCGCCCGCCGGGTGCACGTAGAACCAGTCGCGGCCGGTGTCGTCGGCCTGCAGGTCCTCGAGGATGCCGATGGCCTCGCTCGCCTCGGGCTTGTACTCCTCGGCGAAGCCGTCCGTGTCGATCAGCCGCGGTCCGCCCTCGGCCACGAGGGAGCCGCCGGCCCCGCCGATGACGCCGAGGCGCACCGTGTCGGGGAGGGCGGTGACGAGCTCGGCGATGGCAGGACGCAGCTTGCCCGCCATGTCGCCGCGCGGCGCGACGGCCGAGACGACCACGTCGACGCCCTCGAGCTGGGCGACGAGGCCGGGCACGTCCAGGACGGTGCCCTCCAGGTACGTGGCGCCCTCGACGCGCTCGGCGGGAACCGAGCGGGCGACGGAGACGACGGTGTGGCCGCGACGGACGGCCTCCGTGGCGATGTGGCTGCCGGCGTAGCCGGTGCCTCCGATGACGGCGATGCGGGGCATGGTGCGTCCTTCCGGTGGGGGTCAGTCCGCGGCGGCGCGGAGCGTCGAGACCTGGTAGAGGGCGACGGATGCCGCGATGCCGGCGTTCAGCGACTCGGTCGCGGTCGAGATCGGGATCGACACGACCTGGTCGCACGTCTCGGTCACGAGGCGGGACAGGCCCTTGCCCTCGGAGCCGACGACGATGACCACCGGACGGTCCGCGAGCTCCAGGGCGGGCAGCGACACGTCCCCGCCACCGTCCAGGCCGAGCACGAAGACGCCCTGCTTCTTGAACTCCTTCAGCGTGGCCGTCAGGTTCGCCGCGAGCGCGACGGGGATGCGGGCGGCCGCGCCGGCGCTGGTCTTCCAGGCGGCGGAGTTCACACTGGCCGAACGGCGCTGCGGGATGATGAGGCCCTGACCGCCGAAGGCGCCCGTGGAGCGGATGATCGCGCCGAGGTTGCGCGGGTCGGTGACCCCGTCGAGGGCGACGAGCAGGGGCAGCTCGTCGCGGTCGATGATCTCCTCGAGCAGGTCCTGCGGGTGCGCGTACTCGTACGGCGGCACCTTCAGCGCCACGCCCTGGTGGACGCCGTCGAAGCCCGCCATGCGGTCGAGCTCGGGACGCGTCACCTCGAGGACCGGGATGCCGCGGTTCGTGGCGATCGACAGCATCTCCTTCACGCGGTCGTCCATCTCCACGCGCTGCGCGATGTAGAAGGCCGTCGCCGGGATCTTGGCGCGCAGGGCCTCCAGCACCGAGTTGCGGCCGGTGACCGTCTCGGTGTCATCGCTCTGCTTGGGGCGGGCGCTGCGGTTCGGCGAGCCGACGGCGCGGACGCCGGGCTTGGCCTTCCCGCCGGCCGCGGCGTAGCGCTCCTGAGCGGCCTTGCGCTTGCCAGCCGGGTGCCAGGCGCGGTCCTCGGCCTTCGGGGTGGGGCCCTTGCCCTCGAGCGCCTTGCGGGAGTGCCCGCCGGTGCCCTTCAGCGGGCCCTTCTTCTTGCCGGGGTTGCGTGCGCCCGGGCGTCCTGGCTTAGGCATTGATACTCCAATGGGTTCCGGCCGGAGTGTCCTCCAGCGTGATTCCGGCGGCGGCGATGGCGTCGCGGATGCGGTCCGCCGCTGCCCAGTCCTTGTCGGCGCGCGCCTGCGCGCGCTGGTCGATCATCGTGCGCACGAGGGCGTCGAGAGCGGTCTCGGCTCCCCCGTCGGCGGCGGTGAGGTCGGCGGCATCCAGTCCGAGGACCGCGAGCATCGCGGACACGGACCGGGATGCCGCGACGGCGGCCGCGAGGTCTCCCCCGTCGAGGGCGGTGTTCCCCGCGCGGACCGTCTCGTGCAGGGCCGCGAGCGCCTGCGGCACACCGAGGTCGTCGTCCATGGCCGCGGCGAAGGCGTCGGGCACCGTGCCCGGCGCCGAGGCCACCGCGTCGGCGGCGCGCACGACGCGCTGACGGAACGTGTCGATGCGGTCCAGCGCGCTGGCGGCCTCCTCGAACCCGCGGTCCGAGATGTCGAGGCTGGACCGGTAGTGGGCCGCGGCGAGGGCGTAGCGGATGACGCGCGGGTCGCGCTCGGCCAGCACGTCGGCGGCGAGCGTGAAGTTGCCGAGCGACTTCGACATCTTCTGACCGTCGACGGTCACCAGGCCGTTGTGCACCCAGTACCGCGCGAAGGCGTCGCCCGCGGCGCTCGACTGCGCCAGCTCGTTTTCGTGGTGGGGGAAGCGCAGATCGAGTCCGCCGCCGTGGATGTCGAACTCGGGTCCGAGGTAGCGGCGCGACATCGCGGAGCACTCGATGTGCCAGCCCGGTCGTCCCGCGCCCCACGGCGAGTCCCATGTCGCCGAGGACGGCTCGCCCTCTTTGGCGCCCTTCCAGAGGGCGAAGTCGCGGGGGTCGCGCTTGCCGCGGGGATCCGCGTCGGCCGCCGGCTCCATGGCATCCAGGGACTGCCGCGTCAGTTCGCCGTACCCCGCCCAGGAGCGCACGTCGAAGTAGACGTCGCCGGCCGCGGCGTACGCGTGACCGCGGTCGATCAGCTCGGCGATGAGCTCCTGCATCTGCGGCACGGACGCGGTCGCCCGCGGCTCGTAGGTGGGGGGCAGGATGCCGACTGCGGCGTACGCCCGTGTGAACTCGAGCTCCATGCGGTAGGCCAACGCCCACCACGGCTCGGTGTCGGTCGCGTTGGCGAGGACCTTGTCGTCGATGTCGGTGACGTTGCGCACGAAGGTGACGCGACCGAAGCGGTGGGCGAGCCAGCGGCGCAGCAGGTCGAACGCGAGGGCGGCGCGGACGTGCCCGATGTGGGGTCCGGACTGCACCGTCGGACCGCAGACGTAGACGGTGACGTTTCCGGGGTCGACGGGCACGAAGTCGCGCAGGGCCTGCGCCTTGGTGTCATAGATCCGGACGGTCACTTGTCAAGCTTACCGGCCGCCCCTGTCCGCTCCCCGTGGACGACATCCGGCCGTCACACGGCGTCGGTACGCTCCGACGGTGATGATCGAGATCCGCCCCGACGACCTCTCCGGCGCGCCCACGCGCGCACTGGCCGCCGCGCACCTGGCCGGGATGCACGCCAACACCCCGGCGGAGAGCGTGCACGCCCTGGATCTGGAGGCGCTGGGCGGCGAGGGCGTCTCGCTGTTCTCCGCGTGGGTCGACGGCGGGATCGCCGGCATCGGGGCCCTCTCCCGGCTGTCCGCGGACCGAGCGGAGCTGAAGTCCATGCGCGTCGCCGACGCCTACCTCGGTCGCGGGATCGGCCGCGCGATGCTGCATCACCTGGTCGCGGAGGCACGAGCGCGCGGCATCCGGAGCCTCTGGCTGGAGACGGGCAGCACCGATGACTTCCTGGCCGCTCGACGCCTCTATGCGAGCGAGGGATTCCTCGAGTGCCCGGCGTTCCCGCCGTACCGGCCCGACCCGCTGTCGACCTTCATGACCCGCGCGCTCTGAGGAGCGCCGCCGGCCCAGGATCAGACCGGGACGACCA
>VGAV01000294.1 GCA_016870695.1 Actinomycetota bacterium
TGTGCGGCGCGAGCCGGCTCGATCGGCGGCGGCGGGCCGGTGCGGCGGGCGGTTCTGCAGGACCCGCGGGGCTGGTGGCGGGTGGTGGGCCGGTTGGGGCGGCATCCGTGTCTCCGGTCCTGCAGAACGGCCGCCGGAGATCGACGGACGCGGGATGTCGGAGGGCGTGGCTACGCTGGCGAGCATGCCGTCGAGCCTGAGCCGAGCCGAAGCCCGTCGCATCGCCCTCGCCGCACAGGGCTTCGCCCGGCCGCGACCGGAGACCCCGGGCACGCGACAAATCATCGGCGCCCTGCAGCGGATGCGGATCCTGCAGATCGACTCGGTCAACGTCTTCGCCCGCTCGCACTACATGCCGCTGTTCTCCCGCCTCGGCGCCTACGACACCGGCCTGCTCGACCGCCTCGTCTTCACGCGTCGCCCGCGCTGGGTGGAGTCATGGGCGCACGTGGCGTCCTTCGTCGAGGCCGACGACTGGCCGCTGCTGCAGTTCCGCCGCGATGCGGCGCGCGAGAAGTACGGGAACGACGACTGGGCGGTGGCCCACGCCGATCTCCTCGACTGGCTGCGCGCCGAGCTCGCCGAGCGCGGCCCGCTGCGCCCGGCGGAGATCGACCACGATGCCCGAAAGGTCTCGCGCGGGCCCTGGTGGGACTGGGATCACGTCAAGAACGGCCTGGAGCGCCTGTGGCTGTTCGGCGACGTCGCGATCGCCGGGCGCCGCGGCTTCGAGCGTCGATACGCCCTCGCCGCGGACGTCCTGCCCGCCTCCGCCCTCGCCGACCCGGTCCCCCGCGACGAGGCCATCCGAGAGCTCGTCCGGCGGGCCGCCGCCGCCTACGGCGTCGCGACCGCGGCGGACCTCGCCGACTACTGGCGCATCCGCGACCGCCCGACGGTGCTGGCGGGCATCCGCGACCTCGTCGACGCCGGGGAGCTCCTCCCCGTCACCGTCGAGGGATGGCAGACGGCCGGCCGCCCCGCGAAGGCCTGGCTCCACCGCGACGCGACCCGTCCGAGGAGGATGGATGCCGCGGCGATCCTGTCGCCGTTCGACCCCGTGGTCTGGTTCCGCGACCGTGCCGAGCGCCTGTTCGACTTCACGTACCGCATCGAGATCTACACGCCCGCTCCGCAGCGTCGACACGGGTATTATTCGCTGCCGATCCTCGTCGGCGACGACGTCGTCGGACGTGTCGACCTCAAGGCCGACCGTGCCGCGTCCACGCTGCGCGTGCAGTCGGCGTGGTGGGAGCCGGAGGCCCCCGCCGGCGCGGCCGCACGCCTGGCGACCGAGCTTCGGGAGGCGGCGCGGTGGCAGGGCCTGGAGGCGATCACGGTGTCGCGCTGGGGCGATGCCACGGACGCCGTCGCCGCAGAGTTGGGCGCCCCCCGGCACGACCACGCGGCCCTCGCGGAGCCGCGATCCACGATCTGACGCCGACACGAGGGCGCCGGCCGGGGCCCGGCCCCCCGCAGCCCGCACACCACGACGCCCGACGCCATGAGCCCGCCGAAGCACGCACACCACGACGCCCACCGGGGCCCCGCCGCAGGACGCACACGACGACGCCCCTCCGGCGCGGGCCGGAGGGGCGTCGTGACAAGACGTCAGAACTGGACGCGCGGCGGCTCGGAGATCGCGGCACCGTCGACGACCTCGAAGAACTCCCGCTCGCTGAAACCGAGCTGACGTGCGAACAGGTTGTTGGGGAACACCTTGATCTTGGTGTTGAGCTCCCGGACGCCGCCGTTGTAGAACCGGCGCGACGCCTGGATCTTGTCCTCGGTGTCGACGATGGACTGCTGCAGGTGCAGGAAGTTCTGGCTCGCCTGGAGCTGCGGGTATGCCTCCGCGACGGCGAACAGCGACTTCAGCGCCTGCTGCATGTGCCCCTCGGCGACCCCCGCCTCGGCCGGTCCCTGCGCGGACAGCGTCTCGGCACGGGCCCGTGTGACGTTCTCGAACACGGCCTTCTCGTGGGCGGCGTACCCCTTCACCGTCTCGATGAGGTTCGGCAGGAGGTCCGCTCGTCGCTTGAGCTGGACGGTGATGTCGCTCCACGCCTCGTCGACGCGCACGTTCAGCGCGACGAGCGAGTTGTAGGTCGCCCAGAGGTAGATGCCGGCGATCACCAGGATGCCGACGACGACGATCACCGGGACGAGCCACTCCCACATAAGGTCCCCACTTCGTTCGCGAGATTGCGTTTCAGTCTAACGGCGGGGCACGATGCCGCACGGAGGAGCGAGCCGACTCCCAGTGGATACGCACCGCCCGCGGGGCTGTTTCGCCCCGGCGATGAAGACGTACCCCCGGTCAGACTCGAACTGACACTGAAGCGATTTTAAGTCGCCTGCCTCTGCCATTGGGCTACGGGGGCCCTCCCCCACCGTAGCGCGCCGACGCCGCAGAACCGGGGAGGGAGGGATGCCGCGCGCAGTGGCATCCGGAGACGACGAGACCCCCGCACCGAGGACGGTACGGGGGTCTCGAGACGCGGGGGTTACTTCGCTGCCGTGACGGCGGCGGGCTTCGCCTCGGCGGACGCGGGAGCCGGAGCGTCGGCCGCGGGAGCCGCAGGACGCGGGCGGGCGGCGAACTCCTCGAACGCGGCACGCGGCTGCTGGACGGCCTCGAGCGACACGGTCTCGCGGCCGTGGAAGAGGTTCTGCATCCAGTCGCCGATGACGCGGAACTTGCGCTCGAACGTCGGCATGGCCAGGCCGTGGTAGCCGCGGTGCGCGAGCCAGGCGATGAAGCCGGTGAGGGCGATCTTGCCGGACTGGAAGGCACCGTTGTACAGACCCAGGCCCGCGACGGCGCCGAGGTTCTTGTGGAAGTACTGCTTGGGCTCCTCGCCGCGCAGCACGGCGGTGATGTTCTTCGCCATGAGCTTGCCCTGGCGGACCGCGTGCTGGGCGTTGGGGACGCAGAAGCCGCCCACGCCGCCTCCGGACAGGTCGGGGACGGCCGAGACGTCGCCGGCGGCCCAGGCGCCCTCGACGATGTCCTCATCGGTGCCGACGCGCAGGTCGGGGCGGGTGCGGATGCGACCTCGCTCCTCGACCGGCAGGTCGCTGCCGCGGACGACGGTCGGGTTCGCCATGACGCCGGCGGTCCAGATGATGAGGTCGGTGGGCAGCTGCTCACCGGTCGACAGCTCGACGATGCCGTCCACGGCGCCCTTGACCTGCGTGTCGAGGTGCACGAAGGCACCCTTCTTCGCGAGGTCGGCGAGCACCCACTCGCTCGTCTTCTGCGAGACCTCGGGCATGATGCGGCCCATGGCCTCGATGAGGTGGAAGTGCGTGTCCTCGAAGGCGATACTCGGGTAGAACTTCACCAGCGACGACGCGTAGGCGCGCAGCTCGGCGAACACCTCGATGCCCGCGAAGCCGCCGCCGACGACGACCACGGTCAGCAGTCGGTCGCGCTCGGGACCGGCCGGGAGCACGGATGCCTTGTCGAAGTTGGAGGTCAGGCGGTCGCGGATGGCGACGGCCTCCTCGATCGTCTTCAGACCGATCGCGTTGTCGGCGATGCCGGGGATCGGGAAGGTGCGCGAGACGGCGCCGGCGGTGACGACGATCTGGTCGTACTGCTCGGTCCAGGTCTCCTCGCCCGCGATGGGGGTGATGGTCGCGGTCTTGGTCGCGTGGTTGATGCCCGTGACCTTGCCGGCGACGACCTTGGTGCGCTTCAGGTGGCGGCGCAGGCCGACCACGACGTGGCGGGGCTCGATCTCACCGGCGGCGACCTCGGGGAGGAAGGGCTGGTAGGTCATGTACGGCAGCGGGTCGACGATGGTGACCTCGGCCTCGCCACGACGCAGCTGCTTCTCGAGCTTCCACGCGGTGTAGAAGCCCGCGTAGCCTCCGCCGACAATAAGGATTCTGGGCACAGTGCTGGTCACGATGAGAGGAACTCCCTGGTGGTGGTGCGGCTCGGCTCTCGCG
>VGAV01000295.1 GCA_016870695.1 Actinomycetota bacterium
CGCGGTCGACGGGGCCACGCCGAGGGCCTCGGCCAAAGCGGCGTTCGTCATCCGGGCGTCGGCGGAGAGCATCGCGATAATCCGCTCGTCGTGCGGATGCAGGTCGTCGTCGGCCATCGCAGATCCTTCGGTCGGAGCGGGCGCGGGAGGTGCTGAGATCCGACGATACGCCTGACGGGCGGCATCCTGTCGAAGGATCTTCGGTGTAACGCCGAGGAAACACTGCTTTCTGCGATTGTTCCGACAACGCCGCCCACGCAGGAGGAATCATGCGCGTCTCCGTCCCCGCAGAGATCAAGAACAACGAGAACCGCGTCGCGATGACGCCCGCCGGCGTCGACGCGCTCGTCGCCCGCGGCCACGAGGTGCTCGTGCAGGCGGGGGCCGGCGAGGGCAGCGGCTTCGCCGACGCGCAGTACCGTGCGGCCGGCGCGGAGATCGTGGCGACCGCCGACGAGACCTGGGCCCGCGCCGAGCTGCTCGTGAAGGTCAAGGAGCCCATCGCGGCCGAGTACGGTCACCTCCGCGACGACCTCACCCTCTTCACCTACCTGCACCTGGCCGCGGACCGCCCGCTCACCGACGCCCTCAGGGCCGCCGGCACCACCGCCGTCGCCTACGAGACCGTGCAGACCCCCGACCGCGCGCTGCCGCTGCTCGCGCCCATGAGCGAGGTCGCCGGACGCCTCTCGATCGTCGAGGGCGCGCACCACCTGCTGCGCGCGTCGGGCGGGCGCGGTCTGCTCCCCGGCGGCGTGCCCGGGACGCCCAAGGCGAAGGTCGTCGTCATCGGCGGCGGTGTCGCGGGCGAGCACGCTGCGGCGAACGCCCTCGGCCTCGGCGCCCGCGTGACCGTGGTGGACATCTCGCTGCCCAAGCTCCGGCAGCTCGAGGAGCGTTTCGGCGGCGCGATCGAGACCCGTGCGTCGACCCGCCTCGAGATCGCCGAGCAGGTCGCCGACGCCGACCTCGTCATCGGCTCGGTCCTCATCCCGGGCGCGGCCGCCCCGAAGCTCGTCACCGGCGACATGGTCGCGGCGATGCGCCCCGGCTCGGTCCTCGTCGACATCGCCATCGACCAGGGCGGCTGCTTCGAGCACTCGCGTCCCACCACCCACGATGCGCCGACCTTCCGCGTCCACGACGCGCTCTACTACTGCGTGGCGAACATGCCGGGCGCCGTGCCGCACACCTCGACCCGGGCGCTGTCCAACGCGACCCTGCCCTACATCGCGCGCATCGCGGACGCCGGCTGGGAGGGGGCGGCATCCGTCGATCCCGCCCTCGCCAAGGGGCTCAACGTCCGCGCGGGCGTCGTCGTCAACGAGGGCGTGCGGGCTGCCTTCGGCCTCTGACGCAGACCCGGGATGCCGCGCCCCTCTCCTCCGTGAGACCCCTCGGGCGCTGACTGGTCGCAGATGTACGCCGTGGGGCCCTGGGGGCGTGCATGTGCGCCAAGTCACGGCACGGGGGAGAGTCCGGCAGGGGAGAGAGCCCGGCAGGGGAGAGCCCCACGAGCGGCGGGGCTCAGCGCACCCAGGCGTAGGTGATCTCGGGGCGACCGGGACCGCCGTACCGCGGCTCCCGGCGCACGCGGCCGACGTCGGCGAGGTGCTCGAGGTACCGGCGGGCGGTGACGCGGGACATGCCCTGCGTCTCCCCGACCTCGGTCGACGACACGGCCCCGGCCGCGGTCCGGACCCGCTCGGCGACCGCCTGCAGCGTCTCGTCGCTCAGTCCCTTGGGCAGCGCGGGGGCGACCGTCCGCAGCGAGCCGAAGAGGGCGTCGACCTCGGACTGCGTCGCGTCGCCCTGCGCGCGATGCAGGCCGTCGACGTAGGTGCGGTAGGCCTCGAGCTTCTCGCGGAACGCGGTGAACGTGAACGGCTTGATGAGGTAGTGCACGACCCCGGTCGAGACGGCGGCGCGGACCGTCGCGGCGTCGCGCACGGCCGTGACGGCGATGATGTCCGCCCCGGCGCCCATCGCCCGCGCACGGCGGGCGACGTCGAGCCCGGCCCCGTCGGGCATCGTCATGTCGAGCAGAACGAGGTCGATCGCCCGCTCGGGGTCGGCGATGGCGGTCAGCGCCGCCCGGGCACCCGACGCCTGGCCGACGACCTCGAACCCGGGCACCCGACCGACGTACGCGGTGTGCAGCTCGAGGGCGAGGGCGTCGTCGTCGACGACGAGCACGCGGATCACGGCCGCACCTCCTCGCCGGCGGCGACGGCGGCCACCTCGGGCAGGAACACCCGCACCGTCGTGGGGCCGGCGTCGATGCGCAGCGTCCCGCCGTGCGCGGTGACGATGTCGCGGACGAGGGCGAGGCCCACCCCGCGACCCCCGGGGGTGTGCCCGGCCTTGGTCGACGCGCCGAACACGAACGGGTCCTCCAGGGACGGGTCGAAGCCCCCGCCGCTGTCGCTCACCTCGAGCACCACGTCGCCGCCGCCGGCGCGGAGCGCCACTCGCACCCACCGGGGGGTCGGCTCGGCCGCCGCGGCGTCGAGGGCGTTGTCCACGAGGTTGCCGACGACCGTCACCGCCTCCGCGGCCGCGAGGGGCAGCGCGGGGGTCGGCTCGGCGACGTCCAGGTCGAGCCGCACGCCGCGCTCGGCGGCCTCGTCGAGCTTGCCGAGCAGCAGAGCGACGACCACCGCGTCCTCGTCGTCGGACACGAGCCGGTCGGCGAGGCCCTGGCGCTCGCCGGTGGACGCCTCGATGAGACGCCGAGCGTCGTCGAGACGGCCGAGCTCGATGAGCGCCCAGATGGCGTGCAGGCGGTTGCCGTGCTCATGGGTCTGGGAGCGGAGCGTCTCGCTGAGCGTGCGGACCCCCTCCAGTTCGCCGAGGAGGGCCTGCAGCTCGGACCGGTCGCGCAGCGTCATGACGTGCCCGCGCTGGGGCGCGCGGCGTCCCTCCAGGTCCCGTGCCTCCTCCTGGTTCACCAACAGGACCCGGTCCCCGTTGACGACGGTCTCCTCGACCATGCGGCGTCCCGCCGAGATGGCCTCGGCGAGAGAGGCATCCATCCCCACCTCCGACGGGTCCAGCGGCAGCTGTCCGGTGGACGCGGGGGGAAGGCCGAGCAGGTCGGCCGCCTCGTCGTTGTAGAGCACGATGCGCCCCGCCCCGTCGGTCACCACGAGCCCTTCGCGGAGCGAGTGCAGGACCGTCTCGTAGCTCTGCACGAGCCGCGCCAGCTCGGCGGGCGTGTACGACCCGGTCACCCGGCGGGCGCTGCGGCGGACGTACACGGCGCCCAGCACCCCGAACCCGACGATGGCGGTGGATGCCGCGACGATGAGCGGCACGCGGGCGGCGAGGTCCTGCTGCACGGCGCCGAGGGTCACGCCCACCGACACCAGTCCGACGATGGGCCCGTCCTCGACCCCGTCGGCGCGGATGGGGGCGATCGTGCGGACGGAGAGGCCCAGGGTGCCGCGATAGGTCTCGGTGAACGTCTCGCCCGCCAGCGCCTCCTCCCGGGAGCCCAGGTACTGCTCGCCGATCTCGGAGCGGTTGCGGTGGGTGAGGCGGATGCCGTCGGGCGTCATGATCGTCACGAACGACAGCCCCGCGTCGGCGAGGATGTACTCGACCATCGGCTGCAGGGCGTCGGAGTCGCCCGCCTCGACGAGCATCGCCACGTCGGGCTCGTGCGCGAGGGTCTCGGCCACCGACCGGGTCACGGTCTCGGCCTGGCGCTGACCGGAGTCGCTCAGCTGCAAAGACAGGAGCGCCGCGAGCACGCCGGCGACCAGCACGACGACGCCCAGCGACACCAGCGCCAGTCGCCCACCCACACTCAGTCGCACATCACCCCGCCTCTCTGCGCCTGCCGTGAACAATACGACCACAAATCGCCGGGGGGCTCGCCCTCGGCCACAGTCGTCACATCGCCCGGCGGCCCCGCCGGACTCAACGAAGACGTTAGGAAGAGGGGAAA
>VGAV01000296.1 GCA_016870695.1 Actinomycetota bacterium
CCCCCCTCACCCCGCGCGAGGTCGTCGCCGTCGCGAGAGAGCACGCGACGGTGCGGATGGATGCCACGGCCCTCCGCCGCGTCGCCGACACCCGCGCGCTGATCGAGGGGCTCGCCGACGACCCGCAGCCCCACTACGGCATCTCGACCGGCTTCGGCGCGCTGGCGACGACGTTCATCGCGGAGGACCGGCGGGCGCAGCTGCAGGCTAGTCTCATCCGCTCGCACGCCGCCGGCACCGGCGGGGAGGTCGAGCGCGAGGTCGTCCGCGCGCTCATGCTGCTGCGCCTGCAGACGCTCGCCACCGGGCGGACGGGCGTGCGGCCGGTGGTCGTGGAGACCTACGCCGCCCTTCTCAACGCCGGCATCACACCCGTCGTGCGCGAATACGGCTCGCTCGGGTGCTCGGGGGATCTCGCCCCGCTGTCGCATGTCGCGCTCGCGGTCATGGGGGAGGGCGAGGTCCGCGACCGGGACGGCGCGCTCACGACCGCCGCCGCCGCGCTCGCCGTGGCCGGGATCGCCCCCGTCGCCCTCCGCGAGAAGGAGGGACTGGCCCTCATCAACGGCACCGACGGCATGCTCGGCATGCTGCTGCTCGCCCTCCACGACCTGGAGGTGCTCCTCACCACCGCGGACGCCGCCGCGGCCCTGTCGATCGAGTCGCAGCTGGGCAGCGACGCCGTCTTCGCGGCGGATCTCATGGCTCTGCGGCCGCAGCACGGGCAGGCGGCATCCGCGGCGAACCTCCGCGCGTTCCTCGCTGGCTCGCCGATCGTGGCGAGCCACCGCGGACCCGAGTGCACGCGCGTCCAGGACGCCTACTCGCTGCGCTGCACGCCCCAGGTTCACGGGGCCGCCCGCGACACCGCCGCCCACGCCGCCCTCGTCGCCGGCCGCGAGCTCGCCTCCGCCGTCGACAACCCCGTCGTCACGGCCGACGGGCGGGTCGAGTCGAACGGCAACTTCCACGGCGCGCCGGTGGCGTACGTGCTCGACTTCCTCGCGATCGCCGTGGCGGACGTGGCATCCATGTCCGAGAGGCGGACGGACCGCGCGCTGGACGTCTCCCGCAGCAACGGCCTGCCGCCGTTCCTCGCCGACGAGGTGGGCGTGGACAGCGGCCTCATGATCGCGCAGTACGCCGCCGCCGGCGTCGTCTCGGAGCTGAAGCGCCTGGCCGCGCCCGCCTCCGTCGACTCCATCCCGTCCAGCGCCATGCAGGAGGACCACGTGTCGATGGGCTGGGCCGCCGCGCGCAAGCTGCGCCGGGCACTGGACGGGCTCGGGCGCGTGCTGGCGATCGAGGTGATGACGGGATGCCGCGCCCTCGACCTGCGCGCCCCGCTCGCGCCCGCGCCGGTCACGGGAGCCGTGCGGGCGCTCGTCCGCACGCGGGTGGCCGGTCCCGGCCCCGACCGGTTCGTCTCTCCCGAGATCGAAGCGGTCGCGGAGCTCGTGGCCTCCGGCGCCGTCGCCCGCACCGCCGTGGACGCGACGGTCGTCGATGCCGGCACCGCCGACGCCGGCACCGCCGACGCCGGCACCGCCGATGCCGGCACCGTGGATGCCGGTCCCGCCGGTGCGACCGCCGCGGACCGAAAGGGAGCCGCTACGGCGTGACCAGCTCGAACTCGTCGGGCGGGGTGGCATCCACGTCGTCCCAGTCCCCGTCGTGCCAGGTGAAGATCGCGACAGCGCACGTCACCATGCGCTCGTCGCGGTCGGCCAGCCGCGAGACGAGCGCGCTCATGCCGGGGTCGTGGGCGACCACCATCACCTCGGCGGCCCCCGTCGCCCGCGCGGCGTCGAGGATGGTGTCCGGGGCGGCGAGGTAGAGCTGCTCCTGGGTGGTCACCTCGGTGTCGAAGGCGTCGGCGAACGCCGCGGCGGTCTGCTGCGCCCGGAGCGCCGAGCTGGCCAGCAGCACCTCCGGACGGACGCCCTTGCGCAGCACCGTGCGCGCGATCTCCGGTGCGTCCCGACGTCCGCGGTCGTTCAGGGGACGGTCGTGGTCGTCGAGGCCGTCGTCGGCCCAGTCGGACTTCGCGTGTCTGGCGAGCACCAGTTGGATCATCGTCGTCTCCCCGCAGGACCGGTTCGTCGGTGTCGGACGACGCCGGGCGCACGGTGCGTGCGTCCGTCCCGGCGTCGGCCGTGGAATCGTCCCCACGATAGCGGCGCTGAGAAAGGGCGACGTCGAGGTGGCGCTCGACGGCGGTTCTCTGCCATAAGCGTCCTGGTCCGCGCCGCCGGGAGCCTGTCGCGGACGGCCGAACCGTGTGCCGGGCGTCAGGCCGTGCCGACGTAGGTCCAGGCGCGGATGCCGCCGGCCAGCTGCACCGAGATGCGGCGGTACCGTGCGAGCTCGTACTCGTCCACGGCGTCCAGCTCCGCGATGGTGAGCGGGATGACGGTGCCGAAGACGCGGTCGCGCGCGTCGCCGGTCCGGCGGATCACGGGCCGGACGGGGGATGCGGAGGTCGGGTCCGCGGCATCCCTCCACTCCAGCCGGAACCCGGGCAGGGCGTCCGGCTCGCCCGCGACGCGGCGCCCCAGGATGTCGAGCTGGACCTCGGGCCGTTGCAGCGCGCCGTAGGCGAAGACCGGCTCGGTGGCCCCCGCGGCGGTCATCCGAACACCAGGTGGGCCACGGCGAAGATGACGAGCCCGGCCAGCGCTCCCACGATGGTGCCGTTCAGGCGGATGTACTGCAGGTCGCGGCCGACCATCAGCTCGATCTTCTCCGTCGTCTCCTCCGCGTCCCAGCGCTCGACCGTGTCGGTGATGATCGAGGCGATGTCGTGGCGGTAGCGGCCGACGAGGAAGACGGCGGCGTCGGTGATCCAGCCGTCCACCCGCTTCTGGAGGGTCTCGTCGCGGCCGAGACGCACGCCGACCTCCGCCAGCGCGGAGGACGCGCGACGGCGGAGCGAGCTGTCGGGGTCGGCCAGCGCCGTGAGGAGGCCGGCCTTGGCCGTGTTCCACGCCTCGGCGGCGAGCCGGCGCACCCGCGGGCTGTCGAACACCGCGGCCTTGGCCTCTTCGAGGCGCATCATCGTCGCCGGGTCGTGCTGCAGGCTGTCCGCGAGCCGCGCGAGGTAGCCGTCGATGGTGTCGCGCGCCGGGTGGCCGGGATCGGCGCGGACGGCGTCGACGAAGCCGACCGCCTCGCGGTACACCGTGTCGTCCACCAGGCGCAGGGCGAGACCCGGCACCCACGACGGCAGGCGGCGGGAGACCAGGCCCTGGAACTGCTCGCGGTTGTTCCCGAGCCAGGTCGCGATGTTGTCGAGCGCGAGGTCGACGGCGCCGTGGTGGGCGCCCGACTCGACGACCCGCTCGAGCCAGCCGCCGACGGACGGGCCCCAGTCGGGCGAGAGCAGGTGCTCCCGCGCGAGGTCCTCGATGAGGCCCTGCACGTCGTCGTCGCTCAGCGCGCGCAGGATGCTGGACGCGAGCGTCGCCCCCTCGGCTGCGACGCGGTCGGCGTGCGCGGGCTGGGCGAGCCACGCGCCGGCCCGTGCCGAGAGGGGCGTGGACTGCAGCTTCGTGCGGACGACGTCGCCCTCGAGGAAGTTCGTCTCGACGAACTCGCCCAGCTGGGCTCCGATCTCGTCCTTGCGGCGGGGGATGATCGCCGTGTGCGGGATCGGCAGGCCCAGCGGATGCCGGAACAGCGCGGTCACCGCGAACCAGTCGGCGAGGGCCCCGACCATGCCGCCCTCGGCGGCGGCCCGGACGTACTGCAGCCACTCGACCTCGTTCTGGAAGGCGAAGGCGACGACGAAGACGACCGCCATCCCGATGAGGGCGCCCAGGGCGACGCCCTTCATGGTGCGGAGCGCGCGACGACGTTCCTGGTCGGCGGGGCTCAGCAGGGCCGTGGGCGTCCGGGCCATCAGGCGACCGGTCCGAGCCACGCC
>VGAV01000297.1 GCA_016870695.1 Actinomycetota bacterium
AAAGGAGATCATCGTCACCGCCGGCGGCAAGAACGTCGCCCCCGCGGCGCTTGAGGACCCCATCCGCGCCAACCCGATCGTGGGCCAGGTCGTCGTGGTGGGCGACCAGAAGCCGTTCATCTCCGCGCTCGTCACCCTCGATCCCGAGATGCTGCCGACGTGGCTGGCCAACAACGGTCTGCCCGCCGACATGTCGCTGAAGGATGCGGCCGCGAACGAGAAGGTGCGCGCCGAAGTGCAGAGCGCCATCGACCGCGCCAACACGGCCGTCTCGCGCGCCGAGTCCATCCGCAAGTTCGAGATCCTCGCGACGGAGTGGACGGAGGCCAGCGGTCACCTCACCCCGAAGATGAGCATCAAGCGCAACGTCATCGTGTCCGACTTCGCCGAGACGATCGAGGACATCTACGCCGTGCCGGTCAACACGACGAACGTCTCGCTCCCCTGAGCATGCACGCGCGGCCCGGCTCCTCGAGCCGGGCCGCGTCGTCTCCCGCGCCACCGCGACAGGAGGAGTCACCGGCACAGGCCGATCCGGCACGGTACCGCCTGTTCCGGACGCATCGCCTGCGTCGACACTGCGATACTCCGGCGAAGGGATGCCACCGGCACCGGCCGCGCTCCGGAGCGAGAGCGGCGCGGGTCAGAACCAGTCGCTCTCGCGGATCTGCTTCATCGCCTCGCGGCGGGTCTCCGCGGGGAGCCGCGACAGGTAAAGCATCCCGTCGAGATGGTCGGTCTCGTGCTGCAGCGCCTGCGCGAGCAGGCCGTCTCCCTCGAGCACGACCTCGTTGCCGTCGAGGTCGGTGCCGACGACCTTGGCCCAGGGGTACCGCAGCGCCTCGTGCCACAGGCCCGGGACCGAGAGGCATCCCTCCCCCACCGGCTCGGGCTCGCCGCGGGTCTCGACGAGCTCCGGGTTCAGCACGTAGCCGATGTCGCCGTCGATGTTGTAGCTGAACGCCCGCAGGCCCACGCCGATCTGCGGAGCAGCGACGCCCGCGCGTCCGGGCGGCTCGACGGTGTCGAGGAGGTCCTGCACGAGGGCGCGGACGCCGTCGTCGATCGTCTCGATGCGCGCACTGGGCGCGCGCAGGACGGGATCGCCGAAGAAGCGGATCTGCCGGACGGTCATGCTGCGGCCGCCGGGGAGCGCAGGCCCTCGACCACGGCGGCCGCGAGCTCACGGGCGGCCTGACGGGTGCCCGGCTGGAGGTCGCGGAACGAGATGGCGCTGCCGGTGGCGATGAGCGGGTCGTACGGCATCCGGATGACCGCGCGCACGCGCGTGCGGAAGTGCGTCTCGAGCTCGCTCTCGCGAACGAGCGGGGTGCCGGGTCGCGCGTTGTTCAGCACGACGACCGCGTCGCGCACGCGGGCCGCGTACCCGTTGGTCTCGAGCCAGGTGAGCGTCTCGGATGCCAGGCGCGCCTCGTCCACCGAGAGACCGGCGACGATGACGAGACTGTCGGACTGCTCCAGCGTCGCCCCCATCACCGAGTGGACGATGCCCGTGCCGGTGTCGGTGAGGACGATCGAGTAGTAGTGGGCGGCCACGGTGGCGACGTCGCGGTAGTCGTCGTCGCTGAAGGCCTCGCTGACCCGGGGGTCGGCGTCGGAGGCGAGCACGTCCAGGCGGGTCGCGTCGCGGGCGACGATCGAGGAGACGTCCGCGTAGCCGGTGACCTCGTCGCGGGCGCGGACCAGGTCGCGCACCGTGCGGCCGTTGGGCCGACCGACGCGATCGGCGAGGGTCCCGCGGTCGGGGTTGGCGTCGACCGCGATGATGCGGTCGTCGCGGGCGTCGGCGAGGGCCATCCCGAGGAGGGCCGTGACGGTGGTCTTGCCGACGCCGCCCTTGCGGGAGAGCACCGGGACGAACCGGGCGCCGCCGGGCAGCGGCGACGAGATGCGGCGATCCAGCTCCTTGCGCGCACGGGCGCGGCGGCCGTCGCCGAGGTTGATCCGGTGCCGCGACAGCGAGTACACGAGCTGCTGCCACAGGCCCTCGGGCTCGGGGCGGGCGATCTGCCGGGGATCGAGCAGGCGGTCGGCGGTGAGCAGATCAGGGCTCTCGCGGGTGTCGTCGAGTTCGCCGAGGCGCTTGGACGACAGCGTCACCTCGGGGGCCGGCGTGCGGACGCGCTCCATCGCGTGGGCGCGGTCGACGCGGGCGGCCTCGTCCGCCTGGTTCACCTCGCGACGTGTCAGCGGGACGGTGCCGGTGACGCCGGTGGCGGCCCGGCGCGTGGCAGGGGCGGGAGGGGATGCCGCGGCGGCGGCGTTCTGCGCCTTCGGCTGGGGGGCGCCCTCGGCGGCGGGGGCCACGGGCTGCGCGGTCGGCGCCGCCACGGGCGCGTCGGGCTCGACGGCCGGAACGACCGCGGGCTCCGCGGCGGGCGCGGCGGCGGAGGGCGCGGATGCCGGCTCGGCGGCGGCGGGCTCGGACGCCGACTCGGCGGGCGCGGGAGCGGACTCCCCCACCTCGTCGGACGGCGCGTCGGCGGCCTCGGCCGTGACGCCGCCCTCCTCGACGGCGACCCACGGAGCGCGGGTCAGGGGCTCCGCGGGCGCGTCGTCGTCCTGTTCGGGGGCGGCGGCGGGCGCGCTGTCCTCCTGCGCCGGCGCGGCGGAGGGCGCGTCGACAGGAGTCCCGTCGACGTCGAACGCCGGTGCGACGTCGTCCGCCGGTGCGACGCCGTCGCCGCTCTCCGTGACGGACTCGTGCGCGTCGCCGGACTCGACCACGTCCGCGTCGTCCGGCGCATCTGTGAGGGCGTCCGCCTCGGCCGCGGCGAAGGCGGCGTCCGCATCGGCCCCGACGTCATCGTGCCCGGCGTCCGCAGAGGCGGACGGACCGGAGTCCTCCCCCGCGACCGCGTCGGCATCCGGCGCGGGAGACGCGTCGTCGCCGGCCTCGTCGAGGGGGTTCTCGGACACGAGCTCTGCATCGACGACCTCGTCCTCGCCGTCACGGCCGTCGTGGTGCGCGGCGTCGTGACCGTCGTCGAGGGCGTGCGGCTCGAGGATGATGTCGCCGGTCGGGACCTCGTCGATGTGCGCCTCGCCCACAGGGGCCGACGCGGCCTCGTCCTCGCCGTGCGGCAGCGCGGGGGCGGCATCCGGGATCACGATGTCGTCGACGGGGAGCTCGTCCTCGACGACGTCGTCGTCACGGTCGTCGTCGACCGTGGACGGAAGGCTGACGTTCACCTGGGCGATGTGCCCGCCGAGGATCGAGATGCTGGCCGTGTCGAGGGTTCCGCTGTCGTCGAGGACGCCGTGTTCGGCGTTCTCCTCGGGGGTCTCGTCGAGGCGGTCGGGCGTCACTGCGGTCTCCAAACGGGAAGAGGGCGCGAGAAGCGCCCCCTTCCACGTTACTGCGAGGGACGGACGGTGAGCAAAAGGTCACCGGCCTCGACCTGCTGCGTCGCCCGCACCGCGATCCTTTCGATCGTCCCGTCGACGGGCGACGTGATCGCCGCCTCCATCTTCATCGCCTCGATCGACGCGACGGCCTGTCCCGCGCGGACGCGGTCCCCCGCCGTCGCCTTCACGGTCACGACGCCGGAGAACGGCGCGGCGACCTGACCCGGCTTGGACGTGTCGGCCTTCTCGGCCTGACGCGCCTCCACCTCGATCGACCGGTCGCGGACGAACACCGGCCGCAGCTGGCCGTTCAGCGTGGTCATGACCGTCCGCATGCCCTTGTCGTCAGCGTCGCCGATGGCCTCCAGCCCGACGAAGAGCTGGACGCCGCGCTCGATCTCCACGATGTGCTCGCCGCCGGGACGCAGGCCGTAGAGGTAGTCCGCCGTGTCGAGGACGCTGAGGTCGCCGTAGGTCTCGCGCATCTGGGCGAAGGTGCGGGTGGGCCCGGGGAACAGCAGCGTGTTCAGGCGCGCACGCCGCGTGGCGGCATCG
>VGAV01000298.1 GCA_016870695.1 Actinomycetota bacterium
CAACCCCGACGGACCCTGCTCCGACGGACCCTGCTCCGACGGACCCTGGTCCGACGGACACCGCCGCGCCGTACACCGCCCCGTTCGTCACGGCGCGCGTGCTCGCGTTCGCCGCGGGAGCCGAACGGTCCTGACGACCGGGACCGGTGGGGCCGGGCCGTCGGGACCGCCGCGGGTCGTCGCGGCCGTCAGTGCGGGGCGTGATACTCGCTCGTCCCGCGCTTCCAGTACCCCTTCACGACCGTCATGGCGGGATCCAGCGCCCACCGATCCCGCAGCAGCGCGCGGCCGGACCGCACGATGGACTGCTCGGCCGCGACGAAGCCGAACACGTTGCCGTCGGGGCGCTCTTCGACGTCGAGCGCGTCGAGCCAGTCCGCCAGCTCGGTCCCGGCGGGGCGGGTTCCGCGGTGCAGCTGCACCACCTCGACCCCGGCCGGCGCGTCGACCGGGAGGTCGTGAGCCGCATCGGGCACCTCGATGGCGACGCGCCCGACGGCGGCGGCATCCATCGTCCGGACGAACCGGCGGATCGCGGGCACCGCGGTCTCGTCGCCGGCGAGGAGCCAGCCGTCGGGGCGACCGACCAGGACGAGGGATCCGCGCGGGCCGCCGACCCCCGCCGGCGCTCCGATCGGCGCCTCGGCCGCCCATCTGCCGGCGACGCCGTCGCCGTGCAGGGCGAACTCGAGGTCGAGGCGGCCGTCCGCGGCGTCCCAGTCGACCGGGGTGTATTCGCGGTTCGGCGCCTCGCGGAGGTCGCCCGTGGCGGCGCCGGCCTCGGGGAAGAACACCCGGATGTGGTCGTCGGCGCCGGGCGAGTCGAAGCCGCGCAGCTCCTCGCCGACCAGTCGAAGGCGCACGTACGCGGGCGTCAGGAACGTCCGACGGGCGAGCGTCGCGCGGCGGAAGACGAGGTCGTGCCGCCGGGGCTCGAGGCGCGCCGCGGAGGGAGGCGTCGAGGAAAGCGGGGCGGCGAGACGGTTCGACATTTTCACAAAGCTAAGGCTAACCTAACTCGCATGCCGGCCCTCTGAGGGGTGTTCGGCCGCCACCACACACACAGCACTGGAGAGATATACATGCGATCACGCACATTCCGTTCCGTCACCGCGACGGCGGCCCTCGCCGTCACCGCGCTCGCCTTCGCCGGATGCGCCACCGGTCCCTCCGCGGAAGCGCCGGACGCCTCGGCCGCTCCCACCACGGTGACCGTCGAGGACAACCACGGCGAGATCGAGGTGCCCGTCGACCCGGAACGCGTGGTCGCGCTCGACAACACGACCTTCCAGACCCTCAGCGACTGGGGAGTGACGCTCGTCGCCGCGCCCAAGCCGCTGATGCACGGCCTCTGGCCCGACCTCTCCGGCGGCGACGAGGTGCTCGACGCGGGCCTGCACCGCGAGCCGGACGTCGAGGCGATCGTCGCGGCCGAGCCGGACCTCATCATCGGCGGCTACCGCTTCCGGGAGCTCTACGACCAGCTCAAGGAGATTCAGCCCGCCACGATCGAGACCAGCCCGCGCGACGGCGAGGACCAGTCCTCCGAGTTGAAGCGGCAGACCACGATCCTCGGCGAGATCTTCGACAAGCAGGCCGAGGCGGCCCAGCTCAACGCCGACCTCGACACCGCGATCGCCGATGCGAAGGACGCGTACGACCCGTCGCAGACCGTCATGGGCCTCATCACCTCCGGCGGCAAGATCGCCTACGCCGCCCCCGGCGAGGGCCGCGGTGTCGGTACCCTGTTCCCGACGCTCGGTCTCACCCCGGCGCTCGAGCGCTCGGCCGAGGACTCCTCGCACGGCGACGACATCAGCGTCGAGGCGATCGCCGCGGCCAACCCGGAGTGGCTCTTCGTGCTCGACCGGGACGCCCCGCTGGGAGTGGAGAACTACGTCGGAGCCGCAGAGCTCATCGAGAACGCCGAGGCGCTGAAGAACGTCCCCGCCGTGCAGAAGGGCCAGATCGTCTACCTCGACGGCAGCTTCTACCTCGACGAGGGCATCCAGGCGTACACGAAGCTGTACCGCCAGGCCGCCGAGGCCTTCGCCTCCTGAGCACCGGTGGGGGCCCGGAACGCCGGGCCCCCACCTCCGCCATGATCGACACGAGAACTCCCCCCGCGCCCCCGAGGCGCCGACGTCTCGCGCTCCCCGCCGCCCTCCTGGGTGTCGGCGCCCTCGTCGTGCTGTCGCTGTTCGTCGGCGCCTACGACCTGACCGCCGACGACTTCGGCGGCGAGATGTTCTTCATCTCGAGGGTGCCCCGCACGGTCGCGCTCGTGCTGGCCGGCTGCGCCATGGCCGTCTCGGGCCTCATCATGCAGCTGCTCACCCAGAACCGCTTCGTCGAGCCGTCCACCACCGGCACGACGGAGTGGGCCGCGCTCGGCCTGCTCGCCACCGTGCTGCTCTTCCCGACCGCGCCGCTGTCCGTGCGCATGGTCGCGGCCTCCGTGGCCGCGTTCGTCGGGACGATGATCTTCATCGGCATCCTGCGCCGCATCTCGCTGCGCTCCTCGCTCGTCGTCCCGTTGATCGGCATCATGCTCGGCGCGGTCGTCTCGGCGTTCACGACCTACCTCGCCGTCTCGACCAACTCGCTGCAGATGCTCGGCACGTGGTTCATGGGCAGCTTCACCTCGATCGTCCGAGGTCGCTACGAGGTGCTGTGGATCGTCGCGATCGTGGTGCTGCTGGTCTTCCTCTACGCCGACCGCATCACCGTCGCGGGCCTCGGCCGCGACATCGCCACGTCGGTGGGGCTCGATCACACCCGCGTCCTGCTCGTCGGCACGGGTCTCGTGGCCGTCGCCACGGGCGTCACGACGGTCGTCGTCGGCTTCCTGCCCTTCCTCGGCCTGGTCGTCCCCAACCTCGTCTCGATGTGGCGCGGTGACAACGCCCGGGCGAACCTCCCCTGGGTGTGCCTCGGGGGCGTCGCGATCGTCATCGTGTGCGACATCGTCGGCCGCGTCATCCGGATGCCCTTCGAGGTCCCCGTCTCGATGATCCTCGGCGTCGTCGGCGCCGCGGTGTTCATCACCCTGCTGCTGAGGATGCGTGCCCGTGGCTGACACCCTGACCCGCCGGGCCCCGACCGTCGCGGCCCGGCGTCCGCGGATCGCTCTGCGATTCGGCATCCTGGCCCTCATCGTGATCGTGGCGGCCGTGGGGGTGCTCACCTGGGACGTCCCCGGAACGCCCGGTTCGCGCGGCTTCTGGATCGCGATGGACCTGCGCATGGTCAGCGTGGCCACGATCGCCCTCGTCGCCTGCTGCCAGGCCGTCGCGACCGTGCTCTTCCACACGGCGACGGCCAACCGCATCCTGACCCCGTCGATCATGGGCTTCGACGCCCTCTACGTCGTCATGCAGACCGCGCTCGTGTTCTTCTTCGGCAGCGCCGCGCTGTCGGCAACGGACGGACTGCTGAAAGTGGTCGTGCAGAGCGTCCTGATGGTGGGGTTCGCGACGCTGCTGTACGGCTGGCTGTTCGCCGGCCGCCGCGGGAACCTCCACATCATGTTGCTCGTGGGCGTCGTGCTCGGCGTCGGGTTCGGCTCGCTCTCGACCGTCATGCAGCGGCTGCTCACCCCCAGCGACTTCGACATCCTCTCCGCGCGGCTGTTCGGCAACCTGTCGAACTCGGATGCCGACTACCTCCCCTGGGGTGCCCTGGTCGTGGCCGTGGTGCTCGTCCTCGTCTGGCGGGCACGGCACCGTCTCGACGTGCTCGCGCTCGGACGGGAGGCGTCCATCAACCTCGGTCTGGCCTACCGGCGCGCGGTCATCCGGATGCTCGTCCTCGTGGCGGTGCTGATCTCCGTCTCGACGACCATGGTCGGGCCGATGACGTTCTTCGGCTTCATCGTCGCGACGCTGGCCTACCAGCTCGCCGGCTCGTCGCAGCATC
>VGAV01000299.1 GCA_016870695.1 Actinomycetota bacterium
CGCCGACGACCTCGGGTACTACCTGTCCTTCGCGGGCAACGTGACCTTCAAGAACGCGCAGAACCTCCGGGACGCGCTGAAGGTGATCTCGCGCGACCGGATCCTGGTGGAGACGGACGCGCCGTTCCTGACGCCCACGCCCTACCGGGGTCGACCCAACGCGCCCTACCTCATCCCGGTGACGCTGCGCTTCCTGGCGGCCGAGCTCGAGGTGGACGCCGACGAGCTCGCCGCGCAGGTCGCCGCGAACACGCTCGCCGTGTACGGCTCCTTCGACGCCTGACCCCCGCCTCTCCCGCCGAAGGACGGGCGGTGGCGCTGCGCGTTAACTCGGCGCAGATGTACATCGCGGGGGCGCTTCCGCGTACATTTGCGCCCAGTCACCGTGGAGGGGGCGGGCGGTCGCGCTGCGCGTTGACTTGGCGCAGATGTACATCGCGGGGGCGCTTCCGCGCACATTTGCGCCAAGTCAGCGCCGAAGGGCGGGGGAGCGCGCAGAACGGGGGCGCGGGCGGGTCAGCGGGGAGCGTCGGCGGCGGGGGGTGCGGCGGCGATCGACGAGATCGAGCGCCAGATGACGACGAGGGTGATCGCCGACCCGGCGAAGGCGAACCACCACGGCGCGGTGATCCCGAAGGACTGGGCCAGGATGCCGCCGAGGAGCTGTCCGATCACGAGACCGCCGAACACGCCGACCATGTTGACCGCGGCGATGCGGCCCTGCAGCGGGAGCGGCACGAGGCGCTGACGCACCGTCGTCGAGATCGTCGCCCAGACGAAGGCGTACGCGCCGAAGCCCACCATGATCGCCAGGGCCACCGCGGGGACCGTCGTCACCGCGAAGCCCAGGTGCATGAGCACCTCGAGCGTCAGGCAGACCCGCATGAGGGTGGCGAAGCTCAGACGGCGTTCGAGCCACCCGAAGGCGAAGGTGGCCGCGATGCCGCCGATCGCCGAGGCCGTGGTCAGCGCGCCGAAGCCGACCGGCCCCATGCCGAGACGCTCGGTCGCGTAGAGGACGAGGATGCTCCAGGGCGCGGCCCAGGTGACATTGAAGACGAGGATGATGACGACGAGCGTGCGGACGGGCGGATTGCCGCGCAGCCACCGCAGGCCCTCCCGGATCGGCCGACCGCCGCGGACCGTCACCGGGGCGTCGTCGTCCGACTTCGGCGTCCGCGCGATCCGCGCGATGAGCAGGACGGCCAGCGTCACGCAGAGGATCTGCACGAGGAACGGCCAGAACGCCCCCGCGGCGAACAGGAACGCGCCCAGCGGCGGGCCGGCCAGCTGATTGCCGACGAGGAAGCCCGCCTGCAGCCGCGCGTTGCCGACGCCGAGGTCGGCCCCGCGCACGATCATCGGCAGGAGGGTGCTGCCGGCCGTGTCGGCGAACACCTCCGCGGTGCCGTACAGGAAGGCCACCGCGAGCACGATCCCGACGGTGGCCTGTCCGGTGACGAGGAACCCCACGAGACCCGCGACCACGACCGCCCGCGAGCCGTTGGCCAGCATGACGAGCGTGCGGCGGTCGTAGCGATCGGCGACGGCGCCGGCGAAGAGACCGAAGAGCAGCCAGGGCAGGAACTGCATCGCGGCCCCGGCGGCCACCAGCAGCGGGGACGACGTGAGCGAGGCGATCAGCAGCGGGGAAGCGGCGAGGGCGATGCCGTCGCCGATGTTGCTCGTCCACGACGACGCGAGCAGCCATCGGAAGTCCGGCCCGAGCCTGCGCGGCGCGATCCATTCCCCGATCCTGCTCACCTGTCCAGGCTAGGGCCCCCGTCCGACATCCCCCCGCGGTCAGCGCGAGGAGGAGGTGCCGAGCCCGCGCACCCAGCGCCCGTGCGGGTGCGTGAGGGCGACCGCCTCTCCGTCGACGGCGAGGGCGAAGACCGCCTGCTGGTCCGGACGGGGAGGAAGGGATGCCGCTGTGCCCGGCAACAGCGACGGGGACTCGTTCGAGATCCAGACGGTCCGGCGTCCCGCCGCGATCGCCCGCACGGTGTCCGCGAACCGCGCCCGCCCCTCGGCGGACAGGTACATCAGGACGGCGGAGTGGAACACGACCAGCGTCGCCTCGGCGGGAGCCGCGGCGGCGACCTCGGGCAGCTCGACCAGCGCGTCCCCGCGCACGAGGAGCGGCGGATCGCGGCGAGCGATCTCGGCGGCCGCGTGGAGCCGCGCGCGGCGGTCGTCGTGCTCGGGCCAGATGAGCGCGTGCAGCCACGCGCGGTCGTCCGCGGAGGAGACATCGAGCGGGTTGAGGTCGATCCCGGCCCGCCAGACCACCTCGGGCACCGCCCGGGGAACCGCGACGCCGTCGAGGTCGCACGGCAGCACGACGGTGCTCGGCCCGTCGGACGGATGCCGCGAGTGGGCGCCGTCGGCGTCGCGGTACTCGTAGGAGTACCGGTCGGGGAACAGGCACAGACCCGCCGAGGTACCGACCTCGAGCAGGGCGACGGGACCCTCCACGCGGTCCAGGGCGGGAAGCAGGGTCGCGCAGCGCGCGGCCTCGTTCGTCTGCGTGGCCCGCTCGAGGATCGTCGGCTCGAGCAGGTTCCAGTGCGCGACGATCCAGTCGCGCGCCGCGGGCCAGGGAGCGTCCGGCGCACCATGGAACCGCGCGGCGCCGAAGACGAGGTTGACCTGCCTCTTGGCATCCGGGACCCGATCGATCAGGGCCACGACCTCCGGATCGGCGGCCACCCCGCGGGCCCACTCCTCGTACCGCGGGGACAGGCCCCGGGCCTCGACCTCGGCGAAGCGGAGGTACCGCTCCGCCGTGGGCGAGGTCACCGGCGGGCGGGCTTGTTCGTGAAGAGGGTCTCGGTCTGCTCGAGCTCCATGCCCTTGGTCTCGGGGATGCGCCACGCGACGTAGAAGAACGACAGGGCGGCGAAGAGCGCGTACATCGCGTAGGTCAGGGGGAGCGACCACGTCGACATCACCGGGAACGACACCGTGATGGCGAAGTTCGCGATCCACTGGGCGGCGGCCGCGACGCCGAGCGCCTTGCCGCGGATGCGGCTGGGGAAGATCTCGCCCAGCAGCACCCATACCAGCGGACCCCACGACGCGCCGAACCCGACGACGAACAGGTTGGCCGCGACGAGGGCGATCGTGCCCCACGGAGCCGGCAGCGAGACGTCCTCGCCGCTGCCCTGCGCGAAGGTGAACGACAGGGCCATGGCCGCCAGCGACACCGTCATGAGGACGGAGCCGGTGAGGAGGATCGGCTTCCGGCCCACGCGGTCGACGAGGAAGATCGCGACGAGAGTGACCACGACGTTCGTCACGCTCGTGATGACCGAGATGAGCAGCGAGTTGCTCTCGTCGAACCCGACGGCGCGCCAGAGCGTCGTGGAGTAGTAGAAGATGACGTTGATCCCGACGAACTGCTGGAACACCGACAGGATGACGCCGATCCAGACGATGCGCTGGAGGCCGAGGACCGGGCCGCGCAGCGACACGTTCGCGTTCTTGCGGTCGGTCTCGATGGCCCGCGTGAGCTCGTTCATCGTCTTGTCGAGGTCGGCGGGCGGCACCAGGCGCGAGAAGATCGCGCGCGCCTCCTCGCGACGCCCCTTGGCCAGCAGGAACCGCGGCGACTCCGGGACGGTGAACGAGAGGATGCCGTACACGGCGGCGGGAATGACGCCGACGAGGAACATCCAGCGCCAGGCCTCCATCCCGAGCCACAGCTGGTTGGCCGCGCCGCCGGCGCTGTTGGCGAGCACCGCGTCCGAGAGGAGGGCGCCGAAGATGCCGAGGGTGATGGCGAGCTGCTGCAGCGAGGCGAGCGAGCCGCGGATCTGACGGGGTGCGACCTCGGCGATGTAGGCGGGGGCGACGACCGAGGCGATGCCGATGCCGAGGCCGCTCACGACGCGCCACAGGATGAGG